>DATKWR010000496.1:0-2587 GCA_035529475.1 Sedimentisphaerales bacterium
TGTGGACGTGACGGGGCCGTCGCCTCATTACAGGGTAATCTATACTCTTAATCGGGTCAGGATCGAAGAACTTCTTCAGCAATACTCGCTCAAGAAAATCCCCCAGAAAACCATAGAAGGGCCGATCAACTTTTCCGCGGACCTGACGGCAATGGGGAGGAGCGCAGATGAGGTGAAGCGATCGCTTAACGGCAACCTTTCTTTGAACGGGGAGAACCTGATGCTCTACAACATCGATATCGATGCTCTTATCATGAAGTACGAACGAAGCCAGAACTTTAACCTCATCGATGTAAGGGCGTTCTTACTCGCGGGCCCCTTCGGGCCAGTCCTCACCAAGAGCTACAATTTTATAAGCCTGTACGAAGAGTCGCAGGGCGGAAAAGGGATCATCAGAAAACTCGTCTCGGTCTGGAAGGTAGAAAACGGCATTGCCGAGGCGCGCGATGTAGCCCTTGCCTCAAAAAAGCAGAGGATCGCCATGAAAGGGGGATTGAATTTCATCAACGAGCGGTTTGTCGACGTAACCGTAGCGGCCCTCGATAAACGAGGGTGCACCGTTTACAGCGAGAAAGTGCACGGGCCCTTCCGTAAACCGCAGATCGAGAAGGAAAGTATCTTTAAGTCAATTGCCGGATCCGTATTGAATCCGCTGGAGGATGCGTGGAAATTCATTCAGGGTGTAGAGTGCACGGTATTTTACTCAGGTTCCGTATCGCAGCCGGAGGGGTAGCTTAGATTCTGAAAGTGTGTGTCTATCCGAGTTAGGAAGGATGGAACGAGATGATTGCAGCGATGCATAAGTCGATGCACGCCATGCGACTATATCTGATCAACCCATCCAACCCGCTTGTAAGCATGGTCAAAGTCAAGGAGAGCCGCTGGAACCGCTACCGCGTGTGGAAACCGCTCAGCCTTATGGTTCTCGCGGGCCTGACCCCCGCGGAGTGGGAGATCACGATCGTGGACGAGAACCTTGGCGTGCCGGAGTATCAGGCCATGCCTCGGCCGGATCTGGTGGGCATTACCGCTTTCACGTCCCAGGCGGTCCGCGCCTATGAAGTGGCCGCGCATTTCCGGGGCTTGGGCGTCCCGGTGGTCATGGGCGGCATTCACGCAACCATGTGCCTGGAAGAGGCCGGCGAGCGCGTGGATTCGGTCGTTACAGGGGAAGCAGAAGGCATCTGGCCGAAGGTGCTGGAGGACGCCCGCTACAGCAGGCTGAAACGCCACTATGACGGAGGTCTGGCCAACATCGAAGACGTTCCGCTCGCCCGTCATGATTTGCTGCCCACGGGATATGCTTTCGGGGCCATTCAGGACTACCCGCGGATGTCCTTTGAACTGCACATTTTGCAGCGTGACGGCCTTCAACGGGGCCCACTACCGCCTGCGACCCATTGCGGATGTGGTGCGGGAATTCCATTCGATCCGCGAGAAACTTGTGCTGGTGGTGGATGACAACCTCATCGGTACGCGCCCGGATCACATCGCCCGCGCCAAGGACCTGTTCCGGGCCCTCGCACAAGCAAACCTGCGCAAGCAGTGGGTGGCCCAAGCCACCATTAATTTCGCCGATGACGAAGAACTCATGACATTGGCCGCCAAGGCCGGGTGCCGAGGAGTCTTCATCGGCTTTGAATCCCCATCACCGGAAGGGCTGCGGGAGATCGTCAAGAAATTCAACCTGCTCAAGGGCCGCGACTTCCGCGCCTCGGTACGCCGCATCCAGCAACACAACATCCTGGTCGTGGGTTCCTTTATCATCGGTCTGGACATAGACGAACCGGGGATCGGCAAACGCATTACCCAGGCGGCCGGCCAATACGGCGTGGACTATCTCAATGCGTTGTTTCTGACGCCCTTGCCCGGCACTCGTTTGTGGGAACAGATGAAGTCGGAAGGCCGCATCGCCCTCAATTCATTCCCGGATGACTGGAAATATTACACCCTGACCTATCCGGTGGCCCAATATAGGCATTTTTCCCTGCAGGGCATTATCGAAGAAATGATCTCCTGTAACCGAATCTTCTATTCCATGCCGCGGATCATGGCTAGAGTGTGGCGCACCCTATGGCAAAATCGCGATTCGATCATCAGCCTGGGGGGCAATCTGTCGTACAGGAGAAACTCCCGGCTGGACCGCAAGGCCTATGCGGACTTCAAGTCGCATGTGAGAACCGGGATTTGATTTATCAGATGTCCTAGGAAGGTTTTAACCTTGTCTGAAGGGATATCAGTATAAGATTAATGGTTGGGACTAGAGAATTGCAGCATTACCCTTTTTATTCAAGAAGTACAGAAATATATCGCCTGTTCAATATGATGACATTATGGGGCGACGCTTGAATTGTTGACCCGATTTATTAGAGACTTTAAACTGATACAGCCCCCCGCATGATCTGAATTTGCCGCAATTCGACTTTTTCACAAAAGATGCCTTTGAAGCTCATCGCTATTCCTGCCTCCAAATCTCTCCCGTGAGCGAGCCGGGCACGTAAGTCATGTCTGGCACCCCTTCCACAAGACCACTTAGACCTCTGTTTAGAATTTTTTGTCTATATCCGCCTGGTGTTTTACAGCTAAG
>DATKWR010000497.1:0-5103 GCA_035529475.1 Sedimentisphaerales bacterium
GGACCTTCAAAGCAGGAGCTGAACCATGGTAAAAGAACAGGCACATTCCATTCGAGCAACGTATGCACTCGCTGTTCTGGCTATCCTGACGATCTGCCAGAGTGACCAGGCCGCACAGAAGGTGGTTTTCGAGCCGCTTGATAAACCTCGCGTGATCGTTCTTACGGACATTACCAATGAGCCTGACGATGAAGAATCGATGGTGCGTTTTCTGGTTTATTCGAACGAATACGACGTCGAGGGCCTTATCGCCACGACGTCCGTTTGGCTCAGAGACAAGGTTCGGCCTGGCAATATCCGCGAGCGGATTGAAGCCTACAGCAAGGTTCGCGAGAATCTTTTGAAGCATGCGCAGGGGTACCCCGCCGCGCAGCACCTGTTGACTGTCACCAGGGTCGGGCTGCCCGAATTCGGCATGGAAGGCGTCGGCCCGGGCAAAAGCTCGGAAGGCTCGCGCCATATCATTGACGTCGTTGACAAGCCCGACGAGCGCCCCGTCTGGGTCAGCGTCTGGGGCGGGCCTAATTGTCTGGCTCAGGCGCTCTGGGATGTCAAGAATACCCGGAGCCGGGAAGAGCTGGACGCGTTTGTCTCCAAGCTGCGCGTTTACACCATCTCGGACCAGGATGACTCAGGACGCTGGATGCGCATCACGTTTCCCAAGCTGTTCTACGTTGTCTCGCCCAGCGAAGTGGGCCACCACGAATACCACAAGGCCACCTGGACGGGCATATCCGGCGACCGCCACTATAAGAACGCGCCGCGTCATAGATTCGAGCTGGTCGATAACCCGTGGCTGGAAGAGAACATCATCAAGGGCCACGGCCCGCTCGGAGCACTCTATCCGAAATTGGCGTACATCATGGAAGGCGACACGCCCTCGTTCATCGGCCTTATCAGCAACGGATTGGGCAGCCGGATCAGTCCATCGTACGGCGGCTGGGGCGGACGCTACGTCCTGTGCCAGACGTACGCCGAGACGCGACCGATATGGACGAACGCGAGAGGCTCCCAGGACACGGTCGTCGCCGACAACGGCATCGAATACACCTCCGATCAGGCGACCATCTGGCGCTGGCGAGAGGCTTATCAGCACGATTTCGCAGCCCGAATGGACTGGTGCATCGCCGAGACGTTCGAGGGAGCCAACCACAATCCGGTGGCGGCTTTTGACAATGACACGAGCAAGGCGGTGGTGAAGATGAACGTCAAGGCGGGAGAAACAGTGAAACTCAGCGCCGCCGGGACACACGACCCGGATGAAGATAAGCTTTCCTACCATTGGTTCGTGTATCGCGAAGCGGGCACCTATAGCGGCGCCATTGATATTCGAGGCAGCGACCGGCAGCAGGCAAGTTTCATCGGCCCCGAAGTCGATCGGGCAAAAGAAATACACGTAATTCTCGAACTCAAAGACGACGGCGAGCCGAATCTCTACAGCTACCGTCGAGTCGTTGTCACCGTCACGCCTTGAACGTGGCCGACACGACACAGGGTTATGTGAAACGGGCAGACAGAACGGCTTGGGAGGCGCCCGCCGGACGCAGATTCGCGGCAAGTGGAACGTTGGCTGCGGTAAGGAGGACTGAAATGAGCGCAAGTAATTGGCTGGCGGGGTTGGTGTTCTTGCTCAGTGCCGTCAGTATCGTCGGTGGACAAACGGCCAACGACGCTGCGGGAGACTTCGAAACGAACAATTCCAGCAGATTCCCGTTGGAACGTGGTGCCAATGCTGCGTGGATTGATGATGTTGTGCTTCCGGTCAAGGCCGAACGACTCTGGCGAAGCAGTCTGTATCCCGAAGATTGGACTCCAGGCTACAAGGACTCCCAGGGCCGGTTTCTGCACGATTTCTCCTATGCCGGCTACCGCAGCGGCCAGGCCGAGATACCGCTGGCGCCCGCCGGCTCCGTGGTGGACGCGACGAAGCGCCCGTACGGCGCGGACAGAACCGGGGGCATCGACGCGACCGCGGCGATCCAGTACGCCATCGACACCGTAGGCGCTGCCGGCGGCGGTATCGTTTACCTGCCCGCCGGAACTTATAAGCTCAGCCCTCCCCCCGGGTCAAATTGTGCATTGCGCATCCAGCACAGCAGCGTCGTGCTGCGAGGCGCCGGACCCGGCGAAACCTTTCTGCTCAATAACGGGACCTATATGCGCAGCAAGTCGGTCATTGTTGTCAGGCCCATATCGGGAAGCTGGCACTCGCCATTGGCCGGCACTGCGGTGGACATCACTCGGGACGTTGACTACCCCACCCACGTTATTGCCGTCGCCGATGCTGCGCGATTCCAGGCCGGGGACTGGGTAGTCTTACGCACCGACTGCACCGACAACTTCATAGACGAACACGGCATGACCGGCCTGTGGAATTCCGGCCTCAAAGGCATCACGTTTTACCGTCGGGTCACAGCCGTTGACCCTGGTTCAAACTCCATCAGCGTGGATATTCCCACGCGGTACTATCTCAAGACACGCGACAATGCCCGCGTCTATAAGATCGCCCCGCACCTGGAGGACATCGGCATTGAGTACCTCTCGATCGGTATGCGGGAGAACCCGACCGGCGGCCTCGGAGACTCGGATTACAGCACGCCGGGAACGGCTGCCTACGAGGTGCACAATTCGCATTTCATCGAGTTTTATCACGTCGCCAACGGCTGGATTCAGGACATCCATACGTATCGGCCGTCCGTCAACACGAACAACTGGCATACGTTGTCCAACATCATCCTGCTCAACCAGTCCCACAATGTGACGGTCCGCAACTGCATCGTGGGCAGACCCCAGTACGAGGGCGGCGGGGGCAACGGTTATGGTTACACGCTCAGGGGCAGCGACTGCCTGCTCATCGACTGCATCGCCTACCACACGCGCCACAACTACGACTTCAAGAGCATGTGGACCAGCGGCAATGTCATCTTCCGGTGCGAGGCCCGCGACGGACGGCTGGCCAGCGATTTCCACATGCACCTGAGCCCGGCCAACCTCTTCGACGGCATGGTCGTTGACGGCGACTACCTGGATGCAAGGTATCGTCCGTACGGCACCACTATGCATGGCCAGACGACAACCGAGTCGGTCTTCTGGAACACGTACGGCACGGAGCGATGCGGTTCCCGGCTGATCGTCTCGCGGCAGTGGAAATGGGGATATGTGATTGGCACCAGCGGTCCGGTTTCCAGCGTTGAATGCGGCATCCGGGACAACACCGCGCCCGATGATTTTCTCGAGGGCCAGGGCCAAGGCGCGACACTTGAACCCCAGTCACTGTATCTCGACCAGCTCTACCGAAGGCTATCAAAGGCCCGCAGCCCAATCCCCACAAATGGACAAACAGGCGTAGAGAGAACGCAAGTGCTTCTGTGGACTCCCGGACGCGAAGCTTACGAGCACGACGTGTATTTCGGAACGGATGGCGCCGACATATACAGCGCCACTATATCCGATAGCACCGGGACATATCGTGGACGGTGGGCCGACGCCGGCTACGCCGCTGGCGCGATTGAGCCGGGCAGGAGCTACTATTGGCGGATCGATGAGGTCGAGGCCGACGGCGCGACGATACACAAAGGCGACGTCTGGAGTTTTACGACCACTCCGCTGGGCCGGGTGCGCCCATAGGCGGATCAGTACCCTATGAGTGTTATGGACCGGGCGGGTGAACGCCGTTTTTGTTCATCGATTTTAGCTCACGCCGATAGTCGTCGGGATCATCCATGTCCGAAAGCACGGAGGAAGTTGAAACAGTTAGCTCAAAAACGTCGTCCGGATGGACTTGCAGGAGCCCTCGCAAGCCAACGTCGTCGTAGTGCGTCAGGATTTCCTCGCGATACAGCGCGGCGAATAAGATGGGGTGGCCTCGCCTGCCCTCGCAGCACGGCACGAGAATCTTCTTCTCTGTCGCGGAGAAAGAACGAATCATCAAGTCCACAAGCTCGGTGCTGATAGACGGCTGATCGCCAATCGCAACCAATACGGCTTTGCACCGCTTCGGCAACGCACGCAGGCCGCAACGCACGGAGGAAAGCATCCCGGAGTCATAGTCAGCATTATTCACAATGGAGACGGGCCGGCCGGACAATTCCCCGCTGATGCGATGCGGCTGATGGCCCCTCACTACGAAGATTTTGTCAACCGCACTGGCCAAAAGCTGATCGACAATATGCGAAATGACGGTCTTGCCGCCGAAGGGCAACAGAAGCTTTTGAACACCCATTCGGCTGGAGCGGCCGGCGGCAAGAACAATCGCGCAGATCATGGTTTTTCCGCCCTGGTCGAGGCTTTGTGAGCGATTCCTTTTCGCCGGACGGCAATCAGCTCAGCCGTGATGCTCGCGGCGATTTCAGGCACGGTCACCGCACCGATATCCATGCCGATGGGGGTGAAGACCCGGTCGAATTCCTCTTCGGTCGCCAGGCCCGATTCGACAAAATTCTCACGAATCAGAGCCACCTTGCGTTTACTGCCGATCATGCCGACATAGGCCACCGGCGTATGGATGCACGCCTCTAAGGTCTCGGCGTCGAGCTTATGCCCCCGGGTGACAATCACGATATACGTCTGGCCCGGCGCCGCGAGGGCAGCAATCTGCTTTGGGATATCGCCGCAAAGCGTTTTTGTCTGCGGCGGAAACAGAACCGGATCCGTAAATTCGGGCCGGTCGTCAATGACGGTGACATCGAAGCCGGCGATATCGGCCGCAAGTGCCACGGCCTGACCAACGTGCCCCCCGCCGGCGATCAATAAAAGAGGTTTCGGAATCATCGGCTCGACAAGAACTTCGGTCACGGCACGAGGACTGCTGGAAGTCTCGACAAAAAGCTGCGGCGTTTCACGAGCCAGGCACGAGCGAACGTTATCGGCGCCGGGAAAAGAAACATCCGCCGGGATATGGTCTGCCGGGAACCATCGAGACGTAACCTCGACGTGCTTGGCGCTGCGTGCGGTGGTCAGCATCACCCCTCGCTGCCGCCGCTGGGCCGCCTCGACAATCTGGGTAAAGCACAACTTGTCCTTTGCCGCGGTCGGATCCAGAAGAATCCGCATCGAGCCGCCGCAAATCGGTACGTCATCGGCCCTGCCGGCCCCCTGGAAGCG
>DATKWR010000498.1:0-5659 GCA_035529475.1 Sedimentisphaerales bacterium
CAAGGCGCTGCACGAGCTGCGGCTCGCCGTCAAGCCGGGGCTGACCGGCCTCGCTCAGATTCGCAGCTTCTATGATTTGAAACCCAAGCACAAAATAAAATATGACTACCTCTACATACAAAAAAGATCGTTTCTGCTGAATCTCTACATATTATTCCTGACCATTCCCGCCGTTCTCTCCAGAAAAGGCTGGTAGGTTCAGCCCTGCCTTGCGATGCGCTGGCAGTTTGTGGGGCCATGCGTGCGGTCGCGGGTCATGTCACTCGGTAAATCACCACTCGCTCCCTGTTCTTCTTGCGTTTTCCCACGCTTGCTGAAAATTCTTTCCGTTCGAGTCCATCGGACGGTATCTGCTCATCCTCATCCCCCACAATCCTGACGATGTATTCGGCTCCTTCAGGTATTTCAGTTGTGTACCCTGCGCCTTGACGTTCGGCGTAAAAACTGATGCGCAAATCCGGGACGGCGACGACATCCTCCGGCCCGGAGTTTTGTCTCAGCCACTCCGCGGCGTCTCTATAACCCTGCTTGTCATCGCCCGACGGGCTCAGCAACTTAGGCGCGCAGATGCCCATCCCGATGGCCAATAGTATGAGAAACCATCGCTGCGAAGGCTGATCATTCTGCCCCTGGTCTTTGGAGAATCTCTGCTCAAGCCACCGCGCGAGAATTTCCAGACCCGCCGGCACGTAAAAAATCAGCAACACCACCAGCGGCAGACAATGCCTTCTGCTTATATAGTCCCAGCGATGGTACAGCATAATCATCATTAGAACATTCAACAGAACAAAAGCAGGGATGAAGAATTTCTCTATGTCACTTACTTCTGATTTTCGGCGAATACGGGCATAAGCGCCGACCAGAAGAGCCGGCATGAAATAGTACATTAGATTGTCGCTCATCTCGCCTGCAAGTCTGCCTACGGCCTTTACGGTCTTGACCGGCAAACCAGACGCCGTCCATACGGCGGTGCCGGTCTCAATTCCCACTTCATGATTTCTCTCCGATTCCGGGAGAGCGGAAGCCGTCATGTAGTCTTTGAGCTTCTCCGGCAGGAGTTGGCCTCTGACGGCCGTGTAGGGGGCGGCTGGGATTGCAAAGCCGAGCAGCAGGGCGGCCAACGCCCCGACCAGCGTGCCTCTGTTCATTTCTGGTTTCGGTGCTATCAGCCGCACCAGTATCCACAGAACTCCATAAATGACCAACTGGCCGCACTCGGGCCGAATCATGTGGCCGAACCCGGTGGCCATGCCTGCTCCTGCAAACATCCACCATGTGCCTGCCTTTGCCCCCCGGAGCAGGAACAACAGCCCCACGGCCAGGAACAGAATGTGTGGCCAGTCTCTCAATGCGTCGCTTCCGAACTGGGCCGGGTAGGGCAGGACAATCAGGATCACGAGCGCCCAGAAACTCCTCTTGGCCCCGACCAGCAACTTGCCAAGGAAATACAGAGGGATCAACGCAAGTACTCTGCACAGTAGGGCCATGCTCTGGGCCGAGTACGTCCACCCCAGCACCGACGAGTCCGCCCCAAACCAGACGGCAACTGTATGGGCGGCAAGAATGAGGGATGGGTATCCGAAAGCAAGGCCCTTCGGGTATCCGGGAGTAAGACCCTTGATGACGATCAACGGCTCGCTTGAAAACCTGCGGGCCAGCTCGATATACGTCACGCCGTCCTTGGAAATGAGCACGGTTGTGGCAACCAGGTACACGCCGAGCCCAGAGGCGGCAGCAATGAGAATGAGCACGTTGAGGATATCATCCCTGCGTTCCGCGTAGTCAGCCTTCATACTTGTCATTTGCACTCGTATATGCCCCGGCGCTGCCCGGCGTCAAGTACAAATTCCCGTCGGCCGGATTTTGGATTGGATTTTCAGATTTGCGAAAAAGTCCTTGCTCCCTCCGGCCCGGGCGCTGTATCATAATAGCTTTTGAAGTCAGGAAAGGTGTTTTTTTGCCTTTCGGCGTAGGCCTTTCTCCATTTTTCGAAGATTCATAGGCTGTTTTGGAGGCTCAAAAGTGGCTGATACCGGCGATATTCGTAACGTTGTTCTCCTGGGTCATGGAAACAGCGGCAAGACGTCTCTGGCCGAGGCAATGCTGCACAAAACCGGCGCGACAAACCGGCTCGGCAGCGTGGACGACAAAACGAGCACTTGCGACTACTACGACGAAGAGAAAACGCACCATCACTCGATTCTTTCGGCGACGGTTCACGCCACACACGCCAGCAAGCTGATCAATATCCTCGATACCCCGGGCTATCCTGATTTCATCGGCCCGGCCATCAAATCGATCCCGGCCGCCGAGACGGCCATCCTTGTCGTCAGTGCAGCGGCCGGCCTCGAAACCAACACCCGCAAGATGTTCCAATTGGCGACTGAGGCGGATATGCCGCGAGTCATCGTCGTCAACAAGATGGACTCTGAAAACGTTATATGGCCCGAGCTGATTAAGAACATTCGGGACACCTTCGGCTCGCAATGCCGCTGCGCGAATCTGCCCGCCGCGGACAGGGCCTCCGTGATCGACTGCGTTGTGAACGACGGCGGCGATTCGCCCGTCATGGACGTCGGCCAGGCCCATACCGAGCTGATCGAAAGCGTCATCGAGGCCGACGACGACCTGATGGAGAAGTATCTTGGCGGTGAGGAAATACCCGCCGAGAAGATCACCTTGGTGTTCGTTGAGGCCCTCAAGGCCGGGACGCTGATCCCCATCGTGTTCACCGACGCCCGCAAAGAGACCGGCGTCCAGGAGCTTCTGGACATGATCGTCAAGTACACGCCCTCGCCGTTGCAGGCGAAGGCCGTCCGGCTCAAAGACGGTGAGAACTTCCAAGAGTTGACGGCGGATTCTTCCGGCCCGCTGGCCGGCCTGGTCTTTCGCGTGGGATTCGACCCTCGCTCCAATATGAAATATTCCAGTATCCGAATTTTCAGCGGAACGATCAAATCGGATACGAATCTCCTGCGCAACGATGAAAAGAAAGGCATTCGCCCGGGCCATATCCTGAAGGCCCAGGGCGGCGAGAACAATCCCGTCGATGTGGGCGTCGCGGGTGATATCATCACCCTGGCCAAAGTCGAAGAGCTGGAAACGGGCGACCTCGTGCACGATGGCCGAATTTCCGGCCGCTTCGTGCTGCCGGCCGTGCCCGAGCCGATGTTTGCCCTCGCGCTCGAACCCGCCTCCAGAGGCGATGAGCAGAAAATCAGCAGCGCTCTGGAGCGGCTCTGCGAGGAAGACCCCTGCTTCAAAGTCACCCGGGACCAGCAGACCAAAGAGCTGGTCGCCAGCGGTCTGGGCGATCTGCACCTGAGAGTCACGCTGGAGAAAATGGCCAATCGCTTCAAGCTGACGGTCACCGCGAAGGAACCGAAAATTCCCTACCGCGAGACCATCACCGCTAAGGCCGAGGGCCATTACCGCCACAAGAAACAAACCGGCGGCGCGGGGCAGTTCGGCGAAGTTTATCTTCGCGTCGAGCCGGCCGAGCGCAACTCGGACCCGCCGCTGCAATACAGTTGGGACATCTTCGGCGGCTCCATCCCCGGCCAATACGAGCCGGCCGTCCTCAAGGGCATCAATGAAGTCATGCAAAGCGGCTTCATCGCCGGCTTTCCCATGCAGGACGTGGCCGTCTCGGTTTATGACGGAAAATATCATCCCGTGGACTCCAAGGAAGTCGCCTTCCGCTCCGCGGGCAAGGGCGCGTTCATTGACGCCCTCGAGAAGGCCAAACCCGTCCTGCTCGAACCCATTGTCAATATGGAAGTGACCATCCCCGCCGAGAACGTCGGCGATATCACCGGCGACCTGGCCTCCAAGCGAGGCCGGGTGCAGGGCCAGGACGTCCTGCCCGGCAACTTCATCGTGATCAAGGCCCAGGTCCCCCTCTCGGAAGTGACGCAGTACAACAGCCAGCTCAAGAGCGTCACCGGCGGACGCGGCAGCTACTCGATGACCCTCAGCCATTACGAGCTCGTCCCGCCCAACGTCCAGCAGCAGATCGTCGCCCAGTACGCCCGGAAAAGAGAAGAAGATTGACGCGGGATTTCGAACTATTTGCCTTTTGGCTGCTCAATTCCCGTCGGGATATGGGTGTCTCGAAGTTGGCTTTGACCGGTCCGGCAATTCCGCACCGGAATCAAGTAGCCTGACGGATGGGCTTTCTTCTCGAATGGGCAACGAATAGACCCAGCGCGGCCTTGCCCGTGGTCGTAACCAAAGAGTGCGCCTGCTATCAAAAAGAGCCTTGTAAGGTGCTGAAAATAAAAAGGTTACGATCGTTCAAAGAGAGTAATCGAGCACAAAAACGACCCTTTTGAAGCATCGTATTACATAGAGGTCACACGCCTTATACTTTCTCGGGAGGATACGATGTTCCTGGGACATCCCAGGAGTTTGTCAACTTTCTCTTGACATAGACGTAGGCGGTTTGGTACAAATAGACTGTGCGAAGCTAAGAGCGATTTCCTCTTTCCGCAGGAGGAGTTCTGCCGTTTAAGGGAGTCTCTGTGACCAGACATGCCGGATGATGAGTCGTGATGTCGGAGGTATTATCAGCGAGAGTAAAGGCAAGAGTGATCATGAATCTTCTCTGTTCTTTTCACGATCCAATAAGGAGGATATTGATGTGCAAGAAAGTGATTTGTCCGATTTCTGTTTTGCTGTTGGCTTTGCTGGCGAGCTTGGCCGAAGGCGCCGATCCCAATCTTGTTGGATTGTGGAGATTCGATGAGGGATCCGGCACGACCACCGTGGACTCAAGCGGCCACGGCAATGACGCCATTCTTGTGGCAGGCGCTACATGGGCAACCGGTCGTTTCGGCGGCGGCATCAAACTGGACGGAACCAGCGGTTATGTCTCGATTCCCGATTTCGAGTTGACGACCGATACGATCACTTTCGCGATATGGCTGAACGGCTGGAAAGCAGCCAACTGGGCACCGCTCATTTCTTCGCGTGAGTTTACGGCATGTGAAATGAACTTTGGTGACAACAATACCTTGCACTATACATGGAACAATGATTCATACTTGACATATAACTGGACTGGCGGCCCGATCATTCCGCAGGACACGTGGACCATGTTGGCGGTGACGATTGATCCCACCGGTGCCACCGCGTATGTGTACACGGATGCCGACGGGCTTAAACAGGCGACAAATGAAATTGCCCACTATGAGCAGACCGTCGGCGCTCTGCAGATTGGCTATTCTTACGGCACGAGATACGTCCGCGGGATTGTGGATGAGGCCGCAGTCTTCAGCCGGGCTTTGACAAAGGAGGAAATCCTGGGTCTTGCCTCGGGCATCGGCGGAGGTTATCCGTATGTCCTGAATCCTTACCCGGCTGATGGCGAAATGATCGCAGAGACGTGGGTGGAATTGTCCTGGAAACCGGGAGATTTTGCCGTCTCGCACGACGTGTATCTCAGCGATAATTTTGACGATGTGAACGCCGGCGCCGCCGGCGCCTTCCAGAGTAACCAAGCCGATGCGTCCTATATCGCCGGCCTGCCGGGACTGGCCTATCCGGACGGCCTGGTTGCGGGGACGACCTACTACTGGCGGATCGACGAGGTCAACGAAGCCGACCCGAACAGTCCGTGGAAAGGTCCCGTATGGAGTTTCTGGATTCCTCCAAAGCA
>DATKWR010000499.1:0-5861 GCA_035529475.1 Sedimentisphaerales bacterium
GGTTTTGAAGTCGCCGTCGAAGTCGCTGTAGGCGAGGAAATTCTCGGGCGCATCGGCGCCGCACTTGAGGAAATACTCGCCTGTTTCGGCGAAACGCAAATGATGCTTGCCGACATACTGCAACATGCCCTTGCCGCGAAAGTCCCGGCCGGTCTTATCGGTCGGCCCGACCTTGAACGAGCCGGTCCGGCCGTCCATGAAGCCCGCACTCTCTCCGGCGTCTTTTTCTTCACTTACTGCCACGTTCGGCCCCTTCCTGAACGAGACGCGGTACGTCCAGGTTCCGACGACATCGGGTGCAAAATGCACACGCCATTTGTTGCCGGCCTCAGCGCTGGTGTTGGCCGCATCCCCGTCCGCAGCGAAGTAACCCGGGACCAGATAGGACTTGTTGCCGGCTTCGTGCGTGAAGGTGACATTGAGACGATAGTCCAGGAACGGGCTGGGTTCGGCCATTTCGCTCGTCGCAGGCCCGTCGAACGTCAACGTGACCTTGTGCCATTTTTTCAGCTCCCCGCCGACCTGGCCGGCGGCCATCCGGCTCGAAGCCGCCACGAGAAGCAATACGCCAAACACCCAGCCTGACTTCTTCAAACGCTTAACCATACGAAACTCCTTACCTGATAACCTCACTGTCATTTTGAAAGTTCCACGGGAGCTTAAACGAATTGAAGCCCGCCCGCAAGTCTCGTATCTTAGAACCGCATCTGGCGGCGCCTGTTGCTGATTCTCCAATATCTTATCAGCGGGATCGACATTCCCCAACCCAGGAAGAAGGGAAGCCCGCCGAGAATCGGAGGAAGCGAGAAATGGGCCTTCGAGCCGATGAAGAGGCCGACCACCCCTATAACCATAAACACAATCCCGATGGGAATTGCGAAAACGGCACAGACCTTGTCAAAGCCGGTCATTGGTTTGAATTCGTCGCTCTGCGCATCCGAACCGCTCAGATTTATTTTTTCCGGGTCATTTAGATATTCATCCATTCTTTCTCCTTTGTTAAACGCCAAAAGGCTTCTGCAAAATTGGAGTCAGGCATATATTATTTCAGGAAATCGGTTTCACGATTTTCTAAATATAATTGGCTGGCGTATCATAACCTATTGTCACGTCGAATGTTATAAATCGTGTTTTAGAAAGAGAAAATCGAAAGAGAAGATTTTTTCTTTTCAAAAGTATGCCTAACTTCAATTTTGCAGAACTCATAAACGCCAATGCAATCATTACAGACATATTCTGCTTTCGGCTTCTTTTCCCGACGACCGGGAGCATGTGCCCCAGATACTGACGCAATCTCAGTCAACCACGCTTGGAATTCGACGGTCCATCCGCACGTCTGTTTTGCCATTGTCTAGCCGATATCATAACGGCCGGGCGCCGTTCTTGTCAACGCGTGGACTTTATTGTATAGTCCGGGCAAGGTATCGGTGATTTTTACGAACGCAGGAAAGGAGCAGCAGAGGCAAAATGGCCTTGACACAAAGACAGTTTTTGAGAAGTACGTCGGTCGAGACGTGCAAATAAGATTTGAGGAGACAAGAATGAATCGCAGAGAGTTTATCAAATCCGTGGGCTTGGGGACAATGGGCCTTGTCGCATCCGGGGCCGTGGCGGGCCTTCGCGCCGCCGAGAGCAAGCGGCCCAATATCATGATCATCATCGGCGACGATATGACTTGCGAGGATTGCGAGCCTTACGGCAGCCGGCAGGTGCGAACGCCCAACATGGCCAGGCTCGCGCGCGAGGGGATGTGCTTCGATGCGATGTTCACGTCCACCGCGATGTGCGCGCCGACCCGCCAGCAGCTTTATACCGGCCTGTACCCGATACGCAACGGCGCCTATCCCAACCACAGCAAGGTCTATGAAGGGACGCGGAGCCTGCCCCACTATCTCAAGGCCCTCGGATACCGGGTCGGGCTGATCGGCAAAACGCACTTCGGCCCGCCTGAATCGTTCCCGTTCGAGATCCTCCCGGCCAAGGGCGCCGACGAGGGTGCCTCGAACACCGAGGCCATCGCGAAATTCATCAATCGCGACGCGACGCAGCCCTACTGCCTGATCGTCGCGTCCAATCAGCCGCACGGGCCCTGGAACCTTGGTGACCCTTCCGCGTACAAGGCCGATGAACTCACTGTGCCGCCTTACCTGGTCGATTGCCCCCGGACGCGGGAAGACCTGGTTAAGTACTATGCGGAAATCACGTATCTCGACGGGCAGCTTGGCGGCTGCATGAAAGTCGTCGATGAATCCGGACGCGCCGGGGACACGATTCTGATCTTCACGAGCGAGCAGGGTTCATCCATGCCGTTCGGCGCCAAGTGGACGTGCTATGAGATGGGCCTCAAAACGGCGTTTATTGTCCGCTGGCCCGCCGCCGTAAAGGCGGGCGCGCGAAACAAGGCCATGACGCAATACGTGGACGTCACGCCCACGTTTCTCGAAGCCGCCGGCGGGACACCGCAGACCATCGACACTGGCCGGCCCGATGCAAACGGAAATACCGGCTTTGACGGCAGGAGCTTTCTCAACGTCCTGCTCGGCAAGGCCGACAAGCATCGCGATTACGTCTATGGCGCACATACAACCCGCGGCATCATCGACGGCTCGACCTGCTACCCCGTGCGCTCCGTACGGTCCGAGCGGTACAAATACATCTGGAACCCGAACTACCAAACAGTCTTCTATAACGTCGTCGCGACCAATCCCGACGACCTGTTGCAAGCCTGGAAGGAGATGGGCAAGAGCGACCCGACCGTCGCGGCCCGCGCGCGGTTCTATCAGCATCGCCCCGAAGAAGAGCTGTACGATCTCCAGACCGACCCCTATGAGCTGAAGAACCTCGCAGCCGACCCGGCTCATGCTTCGATAAAGGCGCAGCTTAGAAAAGAGCTGGACCGTTGGATGAAGCAGCAAGGCGACGAAGGCAACGCCGCGGAAATGAAAGCCATCGAAAGACAAGGCCCAAACAGAAAGTGGACGCCCTACGACCCAAGCCAGGCCAAGAAGGCCAAGACCAAGAGGACACCCAAACAATAGGTACCCACCCTTGAAGTAAGGACATCGTCGAATTTATCCGGCTCAAATTTGCAGAAATGCGTTTGCCAACGTTCGGGACTCTGATACAATTTGCCCCGTTAACAATTGAACTTCTGCAAAATCGAAGTTGGGCATATATTATTTCAGAAAATCGGCTGCACGGTTTTCTGAGAATAATTGGGTGCCGTATGAGAACATATTGTCGAGTCAAATGTTACGCATCGTGTTTTAGAAAGAAAAAATCAAAAAGAGAAGATTCTTTCTTTCCAAAAGTACGCCTAACTTCGATTTTGCAGAACTCTTGTTATCAAGCGTGGGAACCGGACGACGGACAATGAATGGGAGGTACGATTATGACACGAGTGGGGATTGTGGGGTTCGGGTTCATGGGGCGGACGCACTACAAGTGCTGGAAGGGCCTCGAGGGCTTTGAGATCGCCGCCGTCTGCGACGCCAATCCGAACATCGAAGAAGACACCAAGAAGGCAGTGGGCAACATCGGGGACACCCAGGAGGCCGTCGATTTTGGCAGCTTCACGTTGTACAGCGACCTCGACAAGATGCTGGCCGAGGCGAAGCTGGACGCGGTTTCGATCACGCTGCCGACCTGGCTTCACGCCGACTCCTCGATCAAGGCCCTCTCGGCGGACGTCCACGTCCTGTGCGAGAAGCCCATGGCCCTGACCGCCAAGGATTGCCGGCGGATGATCGACGCCGCCAAACGCACCGGCAAAGCCCTGCAGATCGGGCATTGCGTCCGCTTCTGGCCCGAGTACGCCAAGGCCAAAGAGATCGTCGATAAGGGCAAGTACGGCCGGGTCATCGCCGCGACGTTCCAGCGCCTCGGCGCCGCCCCGATGTGGAGCGCGGACAACTGGTTCCTCGACGAGCAGCGCAGCGGCGGCATGGCCCTCGACCTGCACATCCACGACACCGATTACGTCCAGTACCTCTTCGGCGTACCCAAGGCGGTGTGCAGCTTCGGGGCCAAAGGCCGCAGCGGCGGACTCGCTCATATCGTCACGCAGTATCTTTACGGCGACGACACCGTTATCACCGCCGAGGGCGGCTGGGCCATGACGCCGGCGTTCGGCTTCGAGATGAGCTTCAACATCGCACTCGAAAAAGCCACGATTGTCTATGACCTGACGCGCCAGCCGATGTTCAGGGTCTGCCCCGCCGAGGGCGCGGCGTTTACGCCCGAGGTCGAGGCGGGAGACGGCTGGTGCCTGCAAATCGCGCATTTCGCCAAGGCCATCCGCGGCAGGAAGGTCAAGCCGATCACGACGTTGGAAGAATCGATGAACTCGGTGAAAATCGTCGCGGCCGAGAGAGAATCCGCCAGAAAGGGACAGAAGGTCGCGATTCGCTGAGACAAGATCAGGACTTGAATGGGAGAAAACAACTATGAAGTGCAAGAATTGGCCGATAGGAGTTTGTAGCTGGTCGCTGCGCACCAACGTCGAAGGCGTCGCGGACACCATGAGAAGAATCGGAATCGACCACGTGCATCTCGGGGTCAGGCCGGCGCTGGAAGCAAAGGGAAGCGAGTTCCTCGCCGCCGTGGAAAAGCAGCAATGGACCATCAGCGCCACGATGATCGACTTTCCGCAGGAGGACTATTCGACGCTGGACAGCATCAAAGTCACCGGCGGCGTAGGCCCCGATGAATACTGGGAGAGAAATCAGGAGCTGTTTCTCGGCGCCGTGGATGTCACCGTCAAGCTGGGCGTTAAGTATCTCTCGATGCACGCCGGCTTTATCGACGAAAGCGACCCGGCATACGCCGAGAAATTCTACGAGCGGATTCGATGCCTGGCCGATGTAGCCGGCGAGAACAACATCATGCTGCTGCTCGAGACGGGCCAGGAGACCGCCGTAGAGCTGCGGCATTTTCTGGAAGAGGTGGACCATCGGGCCATCGGCGTGAACTTCGATCCGGCCAACATGATTCTCTACGACAAGGGCAATCCGATAGAAGCAGTCAAGACCCTGGCACCGTGGGTCAAGCACCTCCACGCCAAGGATGCGACGCGAACGAAGAAACGCGGCACCTGGGGCGCCGAAGTCCCCTGGGGCGACGGCGAGGTGAACACCGGTGCCTTTCTCAACACGCTCGCGGAGGTCGGCTTCAACGGGACACTGGCCATCGAGCGTGAAGCAGGCGATAACCGCTTCGGCGACGTGAAGCTGGCCGCCGAGCGGCTCAGCAGTGTCGGCTAATATCGAAGGAAAAGATTTTTTCTTTCCAGAAGTATGCCTAACTTCGATTTTGCAGAAGCTTAATTAAATCAACTGAAGGAGAAGACAATGGAATGGAAACTGTACCTGGCCCTGAGCTTTGCGATGTTCATGGAGTTCGCGGTTTGGGCAGCATGGATGCCCGTGCTGGCGGCACGGCTTCTGGGACCGCTGAAAATGAGCGGCAAGCAAACCGGTTGGATTTACGCCACCTTCCCAATCGCGTGCATTTTCATGCCCCTCGTGTCCGGCCAGCTCGCCGATAAGTACGTCAACACCGAGATCATTCTCGGCGTAGCTCATCTGCTGGGCGCGGTCCTGATGTTTGTAGCCGCGCGCAAAACGACTTTTAAGAGCCTCCTTTTGGTGATGTTCCTCTACTCTCTCTGCTACGCCGGTACCCTGCCGCTGGTCAACGCTATTCTGTTCGCAAATGTCTCAGACGTCGCCGAACAGGGTAAAGTATTCATCTGGGCCCCCATTGCATGGGCTTTCATCGGCTGGGCCCTGACGGGCTGGCGATGGATCTTCAAAACCGGCGAAAAAGGCAAAGACTGTCTCTACCTCGCCGCTATCCTTTCG
>DATKWR010000500.1:0-3113 GCA_035529475.1 Sedimentisphaerales bacterium
GGGGTGAGCGTGCAGGGCCACTTGCTGCTGCACGATGGGAAACTCTACATGGCCGGAGGCAACGCCGTCTCACCGGCGATCTACGATACCCAGGACGGCAAATGTCTCAACGACCCCGAGCAGGTCCAAACGCTCACGCAGAACAATGTCCTGTTGACCGAGAGTCCGCGCGGCTGGGAGCTTTCTCTGCTGGCGGACTGCGTCGTAGCGTGCGGCAGACCTTTCTACGCCCATCCGAAATACGAGGTCTATGATCCGACCGTTTTTTGTAGAGTCTTTCTTGCATCGAATGCCGGGCGCGACATCGTCTGGGTGACCAATCAGAACAGCAAACGAATCCTCTGTTTCGAGCCTGTTGACAAAGCAGCGCTGAGCCGGGCTATGGCCAATCCCCGAAACCAGTTTCTGGTGGACTGGACAAAATTGGGCGTCCGCAATACACCCCTGTGGAGCTATGACTGTAAAGCCGGCCGGGCCATCGCGGTCTGTGGTAATGCGGTGGTGGTTGCCGGAGAATCGCAGATCGCCGGCTTGAGTATGGAAGACGGCAAAGCGCTCTGGTCGCATCCGCTGCCCGCAGCCGTGGTGGAATGGGGTCTGGCCATCGACCGTGAGGGGCGTGCCGTGGTCACTCTCGAAAATGGAACGGTCCTGTGCTTCGGCGAGGCACGTGCCGATACCGCTGCCCGTTTCCTGATGGAATAACACCCGGACGAACGCCTCCATCCCGCCCAACGTATGGCGGGCAAGAAGTGTTTTTAAAAATCAGGTGACGTTTACGTCACTGCACGATTTGGACGGGAATGGCGGGAAAAATACCCATCGAAGAGCGGCGCCTCTGATTCGTGGGCTTTCCATCCTTGCCTTGAACGGGAGTTTCTCTGAAAGCCTCGACAATCAGGTTGCCCGCAAAACCACTTTTCAGCAGGTCCTTGTCGGCCTGCAGGCGGAACACGAGGCCGTCAGGCACGACACGAATGTCGCGAAGGGTCAATCCATCGGGCGGCGCGTTGAGCTGAAGCTGCACATCCTTGAAGTTCGCGCGCTTGCCGGCCCGCAACTGCACAGCAGCGGAGCCGCCCGCGGGAATCCGGATGGGACTATCGCCGACCAGCTCAACCGGCGGTGTTCCCCACCTGGCTTTCTGGACAAAGACCAGCAGCTCTCTGGCCGGAACCAGGTGCCGGTAGAGGAACGCCTGCATGACGTCGTCCGCCGGAACGGCCCGGTGGCTGATCGTCTGCCCGCCGACCCGCGCGCGGCCTTCCAATTCCAGGGCGACCGGCTCTGCCGGCGCCTGAACCGGCGCGGTCAAAGTCATGCGAACCGTATCGCACCCGGCGGGAATCCGCGCTCCGCCCAGCTCGAAACCGGCGGGGGTGCCTCTTAACGCCACATCGATTGAACCCTCGAATCCGTCTTTCCTCAACGCATATACCGTCAGGGGAATGGTTCCGCCGGCCCGCACGCTCAGGGCCGAAGGCGTCACGCACAGCGCGAAATCACCCTGCGCCTCAGCAATGCGCAGGCGATAGCTATACGCCTGGCCGCCGTGATGCTGCGAATCGGCCAGACGCACAAAGTAGCGCCCGTCCTGCGGCACTTCGGCCACGAGATACGAATCCGCATGATGCGTCAGCAGGCCCTGCGTATTCTTGTACAGGTATTCGCTTTCGAGAACGTAATCGTCGTTCCATTTCAGCACGTTCCCCGATGCGTCGGTCAGGTGCAGCAGCGAGTCCAGCGAAGAATTCAGCCGACGCGCATAAACTTCGACCGCCACTTTGTCACCCGCGTGAGCAACAAAGCCAAACACATCGACGTCGCCGGGACGGTCGATGCACCCGCTGATGATCTTCGGCAGATCGATTTGCTGCGCGTTCTCCACGGTGTCGTTGGCTTCGATCTCGTCACGCTGCGGCAGCGTAGTTTCAAGCTCAAAATTTGAAACCTGAAATTCATAATCACGCCGTTCGCTTACCGCTATGCGATAGACAAAATCCTCGCGCCCGCGATAGATGGCATCGTGGATCTCCAGCTCGTATTTCCCGTTCTCGGGAATCTCGAAGAAGAGAACCGGGTCGGGATTGAACCGGTAATCGTCCGCGAAGGCCACTTCTTTGCCGTCTGCATCGTAGAGCGCCAGTGTGGCCTGAAACCAGCCGGGAACCGCGTCGGCCATGTACGGAATCAGACTCCGCGCGTGGGCCTCCATCACGAGCCGCTGGCCTTTTCCTGCGCGGAAACAGAAGCGATCAACATCGCCGGGCATGATTTGCCCGTTCAGCGTCACGGGCAGCTCGAGGGGCTTGTCCTGCGGCAGATTAGCGAGCTTGCCCAGGTTCGTCAGGGGAGGATAGGCCTGCTGGTTGTTGGGCTCCAGCTCGCGAATTTCCGGCAGAATCCCGACCTGAAAAACCATAGGATTGGTCAGGCCGGTCGCTGTCTCGAACCTCAGCTCCCGGTTGCCCGGCTCGGCGTCGGGATCGATGGTCACTTCAATGACGACCATTTCGGAGATCTGCCGGTTGTCCTGCACCTTCGCCCTGGGAAAGAACAAAACGCTCGATATGTGGCCCAGCTCCCTCAGACTCTTATTATCGAGGTCGTACAACAACGGATGGTCGGGCATCTTCACTTCGGGGGTCCCGGCCGGGTCTTGCTTCGTCGGCGGCTTCGGCCTGGTCGCGGCCTGTCTTACTCCGGACAGCTCGGCCAACCGCTTCTCTCGCACCTCTTTGAGGCGATCCTGGAGCAACTTGCGCTGATCGGCCTGAAGATTTCGCAGCGGCCTGATGTACTCGACGACTGAGGCGCGAACGCCCTGGCCCGATATGTGAACCCCAGTGACACCTCTGAGAGACTGGCCGCCCGCCGTGATTTGAATCACGCTGCCCACCTGCCCTCCGGCGGGATAGAGATAGCCGATATGCGGCTCACTCGCAATTTGCTGGCCCCACGCAGTCACTGCCCACAGAGCCAGCGCAACAAACATCAGTATTCGGATACGTGACATGGTTGAAGCTCCTGATACAGAACGCAAGAGGTCGAGTCCAAGAGACATACATTTGAAATCCATGCTTTGCCACCCTTTCTAAAAGATGCCTCTACAA
>DATKWR010000501.1:0-6196 GCA_035529475.1 Sedimentisphaerales bacterium
CAAGGACGGAGCGGGCAGAGTGCTCGGTTTTGTGGTCGAGCCGAGCGAACAGCGGGACGAAGTGATAATGGAGCTGAAAAATGAATGACGGAAAAATTCTGCTAACATCGAAGCAAGCGTCTGAATCGCTGGGAATTTGCGAGCGGACCCTGTACGGCTTGGCCAAGTCTGGCGAGCTGCCGGTGGTGAAGATCGGGCGGGCCGTCCGGTATCCTGTGTCGGAGCTGCAAAAGTGGGTGGAGAAAAAATGTTTTGAAAATTCCCAAAAAGGCGCTTGATATTCTTGTCATACATTGTTAGACTACGGCTATGAGAAGAAAAAAGACAGGTCCGAAACCGTTACCGAAGGCGCAGCGCCGGAGCGAGAGAATTATCTTTCGCACAACGGCTGCTCTGCGGAAAGCCGTGAGCAGGCGGGCGAAACAAGAAGGCAAGACTGTGGGCAGGTTCATACGCGACCTGCTCCAAAGCCAAATTGAAAGGAGCGTGTGAATATGGCTTCAGTGTGCAGAGACCCACGCGGCTGTAAGCGGATTCTTTTTGTGGGGCCGGACAGACGGCGGCGGACAATCCGATTAGGCCGGATGTCGGTCAAGCAAAGCGAATCATTCAAATCGAATTTGGAAGCGCTGATTAACAGCCGTATTACCGGCAGCCTGGACGCCGACACGGCGCGATGGATTTCGGGCCTTCCCAGTGACATTCACGGCAAGCTGGTTGCGGCGGGCTTGGTGCTGGAAAGAGAACCCACAACACCGAAACAGAAATTTACTGTCGGCCAGTGGGTCGATAAGTATATTACCAGCCGTCCCGATGTCAAGCCGATCACAAGGGGCAAGTGGCAGAACGCCGCCAACAAGCTATCTGCATTTTTCAAAGAGCAATCCATTGACACGATCACCGTTCAGCAGGCGAAAGAATATCGCGTATATCTCAAATCGAATCTCGGACTCGAAAAGAACACGTACCGGCGATTAGTAGGTTTGGCAAGGCAGTTTTTCAATGCGGCTATAAATTCAAAAATTATCGATGAGAATCCGTTTCGGGGGCAGTCGGTGAAGGTTAATGCAAATCCGGCGCGATTTTATTTTGTGAAGCAGGAAACAGCACTGAAGGTTTTGGCCGAATGCCACGATGCGCAGTGGCGGCTGATTTTCGCTCTGGCGCGCTGGGGCGGTATGAGATGTCCAAGTGAGATTTTAAGACTCAAATGGCAGGACGTGGACTTCGAACACAGCCGTTTTGTAGTCCATGCCAGTAAGACGGAACACCACGACGACGGCGGTATTAGAACCGTGCCGATGTTCCCGGAGTTAAAGCCGTTGTTTCAGGATGCTTTCGACGAAGCCAAAGATGGTGACGTTTACTGCATTACCCGGTATCGGAGTGGAAGTGTGAATCTGCGGACCCGGCTCGAAAAAATCATTAGACGTGCCGGGCTGGAACCGTGGCCGAAGCTGTTTCAGAATCTCAGAAGCACACGCGAAACGGAACTCTTCAAAATGACAGGCGGTAACGTCAAGGCGGTATGTACATGGATAGGCAATTCTCCGAAGGTTGCTCTGGAACACTACGCACAGATCACCGAAGCCGATATGCAGGAAGCCGCTACAATGTCTCTACTGGATGAAGCGGCGCAAAAAGCGGCGCAGTATGAAGCCGCACCGAGCGGCACGGTGCGGAATGTCACCATAGAGAACGAGCCGGAAAACGCGGTTTTTCCGCTCGTTACCGCTGGTTGCGACTCAGTGCAACATCAAAATTTACCCCCAAGGGGAGTCGAACCCCTGTTACCGGGTTGAGAACCCGGCGTCCTAGGCCACTAGACGATGGGGGCAGTAGCCAAGTAGCGGCGGTCGGATTCGAACCGACGACCCTGGGCTTATGAATCCCATGCTCTAACCAACTGAGCTACGCCGCCAAAATTGCTAACCCATTGCGCTGTAATATAGCAGCCTCCTTCGTATGCTGTCAATCCTTTTTCAAGATCAGGAGGCACCGGCACCAAAATGCACCAATTGTTGACGCAAGCCTTGTGCCGCTGCAGCCCGCGCCCGATGGATTAAATCATCGGCTGCGGCAGGGTAAAATTCATGTGTTGTGGCAAAGCGTGCGTGCCCTGCAAGGACCATCCCGGACTACAGACGATGCTTTCACCCCGGCGGGACATATTCTCTTACTGTCGTGACACACAACCGCCAAAGAAACATTTTGCAGCACTCACGCCGTGAGGCCCTTTCTCATTCCGTTGGAGAATGAAGCCAAAGGCCGGCGGGAAGAAACGCATTCCGCTAAGGCTTCCGAAAATCTGAGCCGCCGGGGCACTCCCTTCTACACCGAAACCGATGCAGAATCCTTCGCTGCGATACCTGCGGGCTAAGTCCTCAACTCTTGGTCTGCGCCCTGTTTCCCCTGGCGGTCAGGTAGAGCCAGAAGGCCACGCCGACCAGCAGCACCGCGCCGAGCAGGCCGCCTAAGGGCAGCGTCCTGCCCCAGAGGTGCCTGATGATGGGCAGGTCGATTTTGTATTGCTTGAGAATAACGATGGGGATGGCCAGGAGAATACCCATGAGCGCTTCGCCCGTGATCAGGCCGGAAGCGAAGAGCAGGCCGTTGCGGCCGGAGCGTTCGATTTGCTCCGGCGAGGTGTTCCATCGCTTGTGGAAGCCGCCGACGAGCCAATGAATGATGCCGCCGGCGAAAATCGGGACCGACAGCTCCAGCGGCAGATAGAAGCCGATCGCCACCGCCAGCACGGGCGTGCGGAACGAGCTTTTCCTCGCTTCGAGCATCATATCCAGGACGATGATCGCGGCCGCGACAGCCATACCGATGAAGGCGAACGTCCAGGGCATCCGGCCCTGGAAAACGCCCTGCGCGACCGAGGCCATCAGGTTGGCCTGGACCGCCGAGAGGGCGTCGGCCATTTTCTCCGGGGGCAGACCGGGCTGGCCCTTGAAACCGTAGGCCTCGTGCAGCAGCATCAGGACCGGCGCGATGACCAGAGCGCCCGACAGTGTCCCGACGATTTGCATCACCTGCTGCTTCCAGGGCGTGGCGCCGACGAGCCTGCCGGCCTTGAGGTCCTGCATGTTGTCACCGGCTATGGCCGCGGCGCAGCAAACAACGCTGCCGATGATGATCGCCGCCGCGGGGCCCTCCTTGGCGCCTTTGCCCATGAGCACGACCAACAGCAGCGAGGCGACAACGATGGTGGCGATGGTGATGCCCGAGATGGGATTGTTGGACGAGCCGACCAGGCCGGCCATGTAAGCCGCCACCGCAGAAAACAAAAACCCCGCGATCAGCATGACGACCGCCATGGGCAGAGAGACAGCGACATTCGCGACGAAGACCTGATAGACGAGAAACAGCGGGACAATCGAAGCGACAATCAGGATGAGGACCCATTTCATCGGCATGTCTTTTTCGGTCCGCTCGATCTGAACCTGCTCGTGGCTCATGGCGCGATAGGCCGCGAGGCCGCTCTTGATTCCGCTCAGCAGCGAGCTTCGCATTTTGAAGATGGTCCAGAGCCCTCCGACGAGCATGGCCCCGACGCCGATATATCGTGTCTGAGCGGACCAGATTCCGTAGGCCCTGTCCACGGCACTGACGTCTGCGGCGGCATCGGAAAATGCGGCGCAGATTGGAATGGCGATGTACCAGTTAGCCGCACCGCCCAGGAAGATAAGCACGGCGATATTCAATCCTACGATGTAGCCGACCGAGAGCAGCGCCGGGCTGAGGTTCGAACCGCCGTAAACAATGGTCCTGCCTACTCCGCGCGCCCCCTCAATGGCTTCGGGCCAGAGGCCGACACCTTTCGCAAAAAGCTTGAAAAACCCGCCCAGAATCGAGGCCTGGGCAATAATCCAGATTCCTTTGCCGCCCTCCTGGCCCGTCTCGAGGACCTTGGCCGTGGCGACGCCTTCGGGGAACTGCAGGTCGCCCTCGACGATGAGCGAACGTCGCAGCGGGATGGTGAACAGCACGCCCAACAGGCCGCCGAACGCAGCGATAATCGTGATCCACCAGAAGTTCTTTCCGCCGAAGCCGTCCCAATAGCCCATGATGACCAGGGCGGGCAACGTGAAGATGACGCCCGCCGCGAGCGACTCGCCGGCCGAGGCCGCCGTCTGCACGATGTTGTTCTCAAGGATGTTGCTCTTGCGAAACAGCCGCAAGACACCCATCGAGACGACGGCCGCCGGGATCGACGCCGAGACCGTCATCCCCGCGAACAAACCCAGGTAGGCGTTCGCCGCCGCCAGAACCACCGAGAGTACCACGCCCAGAACAACCGCCTTGACTGTGATTTCCGGTATCGACTGTCCCTTTAAGTCCATCGCTCACCTATCCCAAATTCAGATTCCATTGCGTTGCGAGCACGCTCGACCTTCGTTCACTGCCGGCGGTCTCAGTTTACAAACTCGGCCACGAAGTATTTCGGCGTCAAGGGTTCGCCTGTGGCTTTTTCGATCATCTCGTTCCATCGATAGGTCGCGCCGGGCTCGAGGATTTTGGCGCGGAGAAATATTCCGGCTGCCCTTCGGCCGACGTAGCCGACATCCTTGCCCGATTCGAGCTTGAGGACTTTGTGCGTAATATGATTGTGCAGTTGGGAGGCCAGCAGCTCACCCAACAGGTAGTTGTGATAGTAGCATGGATACAGAGGCAGATGAATCTTGGCCGCCCAGTCGGGCTCGTCGCGTCCCTCCGGCTTTTTCACGAGCTGGTATTTCTCGACCATTTGCCACCACAAGGCATTGAGGTCCCGATCGGGATTGGCGTAAAGCTGCTTCTCAAAATTGTACATCACCATCGCCCAGCGGGCGAAGATGAGCTGCTTGAGCTGCGCGTACCTGTCACTGACCTTTTCGATCTCGGCCCGTTGCGCGTCCGAGAGGTCCAGCATCTGCTGCATCCAGGCGGGATTGCGGCTGAGCCTCCCGAAGAACATGGCGATGGCCTCGGTGGTAAACGTATGCGCCGGCTCTCGAAGAAGGTAAGGCACGCCCCGCTCGTGGTATTGGAAATAGACGCCGTGGCCCAGCTCGTGCAATATCGTTTCCATCCAGTACTCATTATTTTCGAGGTTGCACAGAATCCGCACGTCGCCCTCACGGTCCATGTCCTCGCAGAAGGCGTGGGGGTTCTTGCCCTCCCGCTCGTACAAATCGCTTCTGGTCAGAATCGAGTCCACCGGAAGGCCGATGCCGGCGTAGAATTCCGCTGCCAGCTTACGTACGTCCTTATCCTCGTAGTAAACGTCAAGGTCCAGCTCATAGACCATCGGCGTCTCTTGGAAGAACGGATCGTGATAGTGCCACGGCATCAGCTCGGAAACAGCGACGCCGCACCTTGCGGCCAGTATCCGATCCAGATCGCCTTTGACCCTGGCGAAAGGAGCATTGGTCAATTCGTAAAGCTCCTCGAAAATGCGGTCCATCTCTTTGACGTCCTGCTCGCCGGCCGCCAGAGAAAGCGTGTGGTAATTATCGAAGCCGAGCTTGCGGGCCGCCTCGTTTCGCAGCTTGACCAGCCTGATGGTATCCTGGGCGACCGCCGCTCCCACCTGCTTGCTGGCCAGCCACGTCTGCTTTCTTTTGGCCGAATCCGTCTGCGTTTTCAACATCTCTTTGATGTCGTTGCCGGTGACTTTATCGCCTTCAATCGTGCCGCGAAACGTGCTGAAGTTCTTTTCGATCTGCGTGCCGAGATCGACGATCTTCTTGAGCAGCCCAGGCTCGATCTGGTTCGCCATGTAGGCGTTATACATCACGTCCAGTTGCCGGGCCAGTAGGGGGTTTTGTAGCCCGCCGGACTCTTTCATGCCTTTGAGGAAGGCAAAGTCTTTGGGATTGCTGTAAACCTGGCGAATCTGGAGCGTCAGGGCGCTGGCCTTCTCGTAGTCTTCCGCCCTGCCGCTGCCGGCGGCGTCCCACGAGGCGAGGTTCCTCTGCTTAGCCAAAGGCTTGATCTTTTCCACGTGCGCCGAG
Organism: Sedimentisphaerales bacterium; assembly: GCA_035529475.1. Lineage (GTDB taxonomy): Bacteria > Planctomycetota > Phycisphaerae > Sedimentisphaerales > Anaerobacaceae. The sequence goes on from DATKWR010000501.1 coordinate 6,003, forward strand.
ATGAATTGCCTGAGCTCTCGTTCCTTCGCATTCGGCGCGCAGCCGCTATCGATCATACCCATCGTCAAAACTCCCACCAGAAGCGTGATTTTCAGGCCGACAGAGAATGTAGTTTTCATGGCTTCGTACTCCTAACTCCAATTTTGCAGAAGTTCAATCCTAATCGAATCCGGCGTCGCCATATTGCACATCCC
>DATKWR010000502.1:0-12621 GCA_035529475.1 Sedimentisphaerales bacterium
GGATTGCCCAGCGATTCCTCAGCCGCGCCGTATACGCCGTCGGCGCTGGCGGGATTACCGCCCCCATCCTCGAAGAGCGTGAGCGGCCCGAAGTACCTTCCGGCGGGCTGGCCGAGCGGCACGGCGGCGCTGACCCTGGGCTCATAGTCTGCAGGATTGAGTGTGAAGTCAGGATATCTCCCATACAGCCGCTCCGGGAGATCGGGAACTGTGAGCTTCGGCTCCGTCTCTCCCACCCTCGCCTTATGGAACGTCCGCGAGCGGTTGGGCGCCAGTATCGGCGACACCACATCGTCCCAGAAGAGCGGATCGAGGCTGCTCGTAAGGCATGCCTCCGGGCCGCGCAGATTCGCCACCGGCAGCGCGGGCGAACCGCTGGGGATATAGAAGCCGAACGGCCCTGATGGCTGATAGAGTGCGCCCGGAGGCACTGGCGGCCCGGCCGACGGATCCTGCACCACGTCGCTCAGCAGGCCCGGCCAGTTGGGTAACAGCCCCGCCCGCAGGTTCAGCAGATTCGTGTTTCCAATGTTGTAGGCTGTAAACGGCCTGAACCATTCGGCAAACGACAGCAGGTTCTCATCCAGGTTGTCGCGGAACGGCGCCGGAGTCCCAGCAGCCTCGTCGGGAACCATTCCGAAGCCGTGCGGGACCTCGCCGATGTCTATCATTGTCTGCTCGACCCTCGCCCGGCGGTCTGCAGGAACGTGGAGGCCGAATGTGAACTCCCGGTACGCTTCCACGTGGTCCTTCTTCTTGCTGGTAGTCGGCATGCCGGGATCGGCAGGCTTTTGCAGATGACCATCGTTGTTGGAGTCCACGTAAGTGTAAACTGTGCCCTTGTAACCGGTAATCGGTAGGAAATCCGTGGTACCCGTGGACGCCGGCATATTCGCCGGCTGGAAGCGCGGAATCGAGACGGTTACGCTGGCAGGATTCTCGGCCGCTGTCCATGTCCCAGCCGCAGGCGGGATGTCACCAATCTGCTGCGTCCCTGGCTGCAGCTCCACCGGCTCGGCGGACGGATCCCGCCCTTGAACCAGCGTCGAGAGCTGACGGCCGGGGATGTCGGGGTAATCCTCGCTGATGTTCGGCGTGTTCGTGCTGCTGAGCGCGGGCGGAACCTCCCAGGCCTTAAACTGCAGGTCTATCGGGCTGACCACCTGCGTACGACCGCCCATCCACTTCAGATCGTACAGCTCGAGCCGGAACTTCCTGATGCGCTCGTTAATGCATGACAGGAGGCTCCTGTCGTAGACCTTTACGTCCCTTGCAGCGGATGTCGTGTTGTGCGAAGCATATCCGGCCCACTCATACGGGTATGGTACTTTCGAGGCGTTGCCATTCTCCGATGCGAACCCGGAATCGCGGCTCGTAGTGCCGGCATTGTCATCCAGACCTATGAGGTTCTCGACGCCACTTGGATCAACAGAGATCAGGCCGAGCGGATTGTTTATGGCGAAGCGCTGGTGCGCGCTCCCCTCGGCCCACGGGTGCTTGAGCACGTAGACCTCTTCGCTGCTAGTGGCCTTCCTGTCCGTACTCCTCGGGCGCTCAGCGATTTCCGTGGCGAATATCTCGAATTCCGACCCAGGCGCCTGCAGCTTGCCCTTCACGGAGCCGTTCAGCGTGTATTCCAACGTAGTGTAGAAAACCGCTTTATTGTCTTTTCTGAAGTAGTTACACTTGTTCTCTATGGGAAACCCTTCGGTGACGTCCGCGCCCGCGCCGGTGTCCACCGACTTGATCGTCACTTTGACCGTGTGCTTGGACTCCAGCTTGTCCGTGAAACCGTCCTCGCCGGGATTCTTCCAATTGGCCGAGTCCTTGTACCTCTGATTCGGGTCGAGCAGGCCCCAGACGATGATACACATGGTCTCGCCCCACTCGTACTTGAACTTGTCGCTGGTGTCGGTCTCTCCGCGAGCCAAATTGTGGAGATCGGTCTCCCCACCTGGCAGCGCAATATCTGCAGCGCCGTCCCTGCTCGTTTTCGCCGCTGCCATAAACGCGTCGTAATCGGCTTTCAAGAACAAGTCTATCTGCGGCTTGGCCTCTTGTTTCAATTCGTCCTCGTCCTCATCCACATCCGAGCCGCCGGTTCCGGGCCGAGCGCCGACGCCCACGTTCCAAACCTCCACGCCGGTGCCGGCGGCATCCTGTCTCGTCGAGAACGCCCATGTGTAGCCGCCCATGTCGCCTACGTAAATCCTCTGCGCGTGAATCGCCGGGGACGACCAGACGTCGCCGTACAAGTCCCACCACCAGTCTCTCTCAGGCGTGCTGCCGAGGTTCACGCGGCAGATGCGGGCGCCATCGGTGCCGACGAACGCCATAGGCGTGTTCGACAACGGATTGTTCTCGGCGTCTGTGGTGTCCGCGACCACCGTACCCGCAGGGCTGGAGTACATACCGCCGCCCAACTGCGGATAAGTGGCCGCCGGATCCGTCCCCCAGACCCCGCTCCCGATGAGGCCGTCACCCGTCTGGGAGTTGATCCCGTAGAAGCGGCCGTCGGTGGAGCCGATGAACAGGCCGGGCACGACGTTGCCGGACGCATCGCTTGTATTCATCAAGAGCGGAGAGGCGTACACGAAAGCCCCTACGCCCTCACTCCCCGGAGTCGGAGCGGGATACCACCAGTCCGGAGTCCCATCGGCTTGATCGAGCGCGAGTATCCGGCCCTCCGGGTCGAAGTCGAATCCCTCGCTTCCCCAGGCGCCCAGCCCAACGTAGACATACTGCCCGACCGCTGCGGTGCTCGTAATCTGTGGAAGAACCTGCGGCAGGTTGTCCGGGTCTACAGGCGTATCCAGGGCGGGCTTCGGCGGCCAGACCCATTGAAGCCGATCGTCAAGCTGACTGCTCGTGAGCAGAGCGTACACGTGGCCGTCCGTGGAGCCGATGTACAGAGTGTCGCCCGCCTGGTTCATGGTCGGAGACGCGTAAACGGGACCGATCGGATGTGGGTTGGTATTATCATTAGGGTCTGGGTATGTCCACACCGGATCCGGCTGCCCGATTTCGAGCTTGTAGACCCGGCCCGTCTTAGTGCCGACATAGACGTAGTCCGCCCAAGCAGGCGGGTCGGATCCCGGCTTTGCCTCACGCCTAACTATCGGCGAGGAGAACTCGAAACCGCCCAGGTCGGCCGGGACAACCTTTATCGCGTCCGCAACGACGTATGCCTTCTCAGGATCGTAGCCGGGTGCGATGCCGGAGTAAAGCACGGTCTCGTTGCGCAACTCGATGGTTATGTGCTCCTGGGCTTCGAGCGAGAACGCAGAGCCCAGACGAGCCCACCGGCCGCCCCAACGCTGATTCGCGGAGGCTGTCACCCCGTTCAGCGGGGTACTGGGCGTAGTTATCTTGTACCTCGCATCAGGGATGTAATAGGCGGTCCCGGTCGAAGGTGGAATCCAGGCGTAGACCGCATACCGGCCCTTCTTCTGGACTTCACAAGACCACGCAATAGTTGAGAGTGTAGCGCCGCTGTCATCAAGCCGGACGGCCTTCACATACATATAGGTATCGCCGCCGTAATCCTGATAGCCGGCGCGTGTGATCGTGGGAACGAGCCAGGTCTCGGCATTGTTGACAGCCGAACCCGGATCGGGGTCGTCCAGGAAATAGCCAGGTCCCCGCCAGATGAAGCCGCCCGTCTGCGTGTCGAGCACGTAAACCGTGCCATCGGCTGCAGGGATGACGGCCGCTTCCGCGCCGGTAACAAGGTCCGCGATTGTCGGGGTCGAAGAGATGCCCTTCTCTATCCAGTTGTGCTGATCGTCTGCCGGGAACTGCCACTTCTGCAAGCCGCGATCATCCGCGTAGGCGCCTATCCCGGAATCCGTCTCCGTGCCCAAGGCATGGACGAAGCCCAGGTCCGCGGCGCCCCAGAACTCGTCAACCGCTTCCAGCGACACGTTCCTGGTCACGCAGGTCAAGACCAGTGGGGAGTTCTTGCTCACAACGGGCGAGGAGAGAACCATGCCCGGGTCCTGCTCGATCATCACCGCATCGGCGACTACAAAGCTAGGGATCAGACTGCCGTCGTAGGTGCGTTCGTCAGTCTGGTTGGTCAGCGTGACCTCGATCGTCTGAGTCACAGCGGGCAGCGCAGGGACCGGCACGTGGAAGGCTCGCTCGCCAAGGCCGAGCCACGATCCGCCATAGGTCTGGTCTAGGAGATACTCGCCGACCTCGACACTGTTTATTGTCACCGTGTAGTGCGCATCCTGACAATGCGTTTTCCCTTCGTACTTTTGCGATGGAAACCACACGTAGATGCGAAAGTCGGCAGGGGTCTGGGCTGTCGCGCCCGTAAACGTGAACGTCCACGTCGCCGACGCCGAGGCCAAGCCCGCGGCATCAGTGAACAGATAATCGTCGTTATACGCGTCCAAGCCGTCGAGCGGCGCGTCCTGCCAGAAGCCCTGAGTCGCGAAATTCGGATCGTCCCGACTCGCCGGAGCGTAGTCGTTGTCCACCGGGTCGCCGACCTCCCGGGGATACGGGAAGATCCAGATCGGCATCGGCCTGTATCTGCCGAGGACGTCGTGGGCCAATGTATCCACCAGCCCGGTCCTCTGATCGTCATGCCGGAAGACGGGCCACTCGCCCTGCGCGAGAGCAGGTGTGCAGGCCGGCGCATATATGAGCGCCGTCAGGGCGATGCAGGCTATCAGTTTGGCTTTCATGAGCATCTCACCTCTTGCCCCGTGCCATCCCAGCCGGGGCCGGTCGGACTTTTTCACCTCAGCAACTACCTCTCCGCGCTGGACGGCTGCCGGACTCCGTGGCTGTTCGGAGTCTCTACTCCCACCCTGGCTCCGACCGTCCATGCGTTGGTGGCTTGGTCATAGTGGATCTCGAATATCTCCCCTTTGAACATGCCCGTCCCGACAGTCGCCTTATTCGTCACGAGCACGTTGCCGTTCGGAAGGACCTGCGCGTAGGCGGCTGCTAACGGCAGTCGACACGGGTTAGGATCGGAAGGGTCGAGCGGGGAATCCCAATAATCCTTCGCCGTAAAGACAGGCAGGGGATTGGGAATAGCGGCGCCAGTGCTCGGGTTAACGTCGTAGACAACTACGTGAACCTTGTCCGGCTCCAGCGCGACGTCGGTGTACGTCGTAGGGCTCGTGTAGCAGCGACTGAAGAAGATGGGCCTTTCTGCCTTAACAGCAAGATCGGCATCGTCCCCGCGGCACACGGTGTAGGTCTCAGTGCCCGTACCTATGCCGGTGATCTTTATCAGCGCGCCGCCCGGGAATATCCCGTTCGCGTCACTTACCTTGTTCGTGACCACGCACACGAAAGCCGGGCCCCCCGTGGCCGCGTCGTATACCGTCCTCGCGCTCACGTATTCGTATCTCTTCCCTTCCTCCAGGGTCTTCGAAGTCCAGCCCAGAACGTTTCGATAGCCTCCGGTAGCCGGATCGTACTTGGCGACGACGTCGAGCACCCGGTAGTTTCCGCTGTCCGCAATCAAGTAGTGATAAGCCGGGAACGTAGGCGCATCTGCATCGCTCGGGTCAACCGATTCATCCCTGACCCACATGGAAACATCCCTCGGCCTATTCAGGGACAGCGGCGATCCGGCAGGCAATAGCTGGTTCGGCTCCGGATCCTCGAAAGTGGTGATCTGCCAGAGCACGTTGCCGCCGCTGTCTATATGGACGACGCGGTTGTTCCCCGTGTCCGCAACGATGATTCCGCCGACTTCCGCCCGCCTCGCTACCGCAGGCCGGTTGAATGGAACCTTGACCGAACCCAACACGGGCTTCGTCAGACCGCCAACCGGGGCTGACGTCGTGGCAAGCTCAACTGTCGAATCGCAAGACCAGACGACATTCCCGCCGACATCCATCTCGACCAGACGCTCGCCGTCCGCGATCAGAGTCGCCGGATTGTAGAAGACCGACACGCCCTCGGCGGTCGAGACAGCCAGCATGCCGTGAGAACCACCCATGGCAGCCAGAATCGGGTGCATCGCACCCATGACCGGCTCGGCCCACGCCTTCCCTTCAGCCATGGCCAAAGCCCAGTCAACCTCGAGATTAGGCGGACCGGTCTTCCCGCGCCCGATCCTCACAACATCCATCGAAACCAGCAGCCCGCGTTCGCAGCCCACGTAGAGGATGTCACCCATAACCATAGGCGATGAGGTTATCTTCACGGGAGCGCCGGCGGGATCACGGAGCTTCGTGAACCAGACCAGATTGTTCCACTTCTCGCCCTCGGCCGGCTCGAAGGCGAAAACAGGCGGCGCAATATCGAGTTGGTCGCTGTCCACAGGTTGGTATTCCAGTTGCAGGTCCTGCGCCGCGCTGAGCTCATTGCTGCCGTTCTTGAAGTTCTGGAAGGTCACTTTCCCAGCGTCGTAATCAACGACATAGGCGGAACCCTGGCCGCCGAGCTCGAACGGCACAGGCGCCGGGTTCATGGCGTCAATTTGCATGACCTTCACCTGCCCCCCCGGCTCGACCGGCTTCGGAAGGTACACGCAGAAGACCGGATCCGCCTTGAACGCCAGAATCATCCCCTGGGGCCCATCATTGACAGCAAAGTAGACCATGTCGTCGGCCACAGCGGGAGATCCGAACGGCACGACGGCATCCGAAACTCCCAGGGCACTCTGAGCGCCGGGGTCCTTGAGATACCAACGCCACTTATAGACCATAGAGCCGCCGCGCGTCGTGTCCTTCACCGCATACAGCGAGCCGTTCTCGGACGCAAAGTACAGGATATCCTTCTTGCTGGTGGCCGGCGCGCACGCGATCCCGGCATAGTCAGGCACAACAGGGTTATGCTTGACACCAATCGCTGGTTTTAGCTGCACGTTCGGAACAGTGTAGTCCACCTGATAGTCGCCGACGACGCGAGCGCCTCCGATCGTGCTGTTGAAGTAGCCCACTTCTATCTCGAAGGAGCCGGGCTCGCCCGCCGGGTTAGGCGTGACCGCGCCCGTGACGAGCTGAGGCCCCAGGGTCGAATCAATGTAGAACAGATCCCACGTGCCCGTGTCCGCGAGGACGGGCGCTGGCCGCGCGCGCGTCCGCATCAAGCCCGTTGCGCCCTCACGCTTCAACGTCTCGTTGAACACCGCTATGCGGTAGCACGAAATGACGCCTTGGGCAGGCGAAACCCCCGTAACCCCACGCTTGGCAAGATAGACGATCTGCTCGGTTGTGCCGCTGGCCGGGTCGTAGTAGTATCCGACAGTCGGGGAATATGCAGCGCCTGCGGGGGTCGGAGTCATCGGATGCGTCCACTCCAGATTTCCTGCTGGATTTGTCGGGTCGGCGAGAAAGTAGTTCTTTGCGTGGAGGAATCCCGCTCCGTCGCCCAGGAACACGGTGCCGTCCACGTAAGCCGGCGCGGGGATTTCCACGTCGCCCTCAAACGCGTTTGTGCTTTGGGCGAATACGTCCTCAATCTTGTTCCCTGTCAGAGCGTTGATTGCGACAACCTGGCCGGACTCGACCGCCACGAAGACGACGGGCAGCGCGGCGCCGCCACTTATCGGCACGTAGGCCGCCGTGGGCGCGGAAGCGCGGTCTCCCAGGTCGTCGTAGATCCACAACTCATCGTATGGAGCGCCTGCGGGGTCTACCATCCCATCATCCGGGTTGCCGTCGCCGTCCCGGTCGTCCCACGGAGACATCTCCAACGCGTGAAGAACGCCCATCCCATCCACATAGAAGAGAATCTCATCCAGCATAGCCGGCGCCGACGCAGTTGGCGCTTCGCTGCCGGGTGGCACCCGGTACTCCCACAGCGTTGCCAGCGGCGCGCCGATCTCGGCAAACGAGTAACCCTGGCGGCGCGGGGCCTTCTGGAAGGTCGCATGCTGGGAACCCAGGCTCACGATGTTGTACGCAAACGCCAAGTCCTCCGGCTGGGCGAACATAAACCGGCTGTCGCAGAACCCGCCGGGGATGCCAATTACACCAACGGGCTCCGTGATCCCCGCGCTGACTGACTCAGCCACAACCACTACATGCCCGCTTCCATAGCTCGCTATGCTCACTACCGGCGCGCCGCCGGCAACCAGGATGGAGGTGAAGTACCTGCCATCAGGGGGGCCCACGGTTCCGCTGGTGACGGTTCTCACTTGGTCGTCGGGGCTCAGGTCCAGCCTCAGCAGACCCAGCCTGTTCACATGTGGCAATGTGAGGACGAAGGGCCGGTTCAACAACGAGTGCGCCCTAGCCGATTGCGGCACGGAGATCGGCCCGTCTACGGTGCCGCCGAACTGCAAGTTCTCGATGAAGAATACGTGATCGCCGGTTCTGAACTGGGCGTCCCACAGGTTCTCGATCCAGAGCACGCCGCCGTTGTCCACGAACTTGCGCAGCTTTTCTCTTTCCTCGAGGGTGAACTGCAAGCCTCCCAGGCCTGTAAGGGGATCCGGGACTCCCTTGCCCGGAAGGAGCAGGACATCGAACTGAGCGATGTCATCCGGGGTTGCCTGTGCGAGAAACACCTCCCAGTAGCAGCCCATGTCCTTGTTGACGGCCTGCCCCAACTTGTACGGCCCGCCGCCTGCAACGGGGGACCATCTGGCCAAGACCTGCTGGGTGACATGTGTCGGCGCCAGAGGGTTGTAGAAATCCCATCCCGTCGGCTTCACGTCATGGCGCTGGTTCATGACGTGGAAGGCGTATGGGTTCACAAACGTGTCCCACTGCGGCCTCGCGCTGCTGAGAACCAGGACTCCGGCCCTGATCTGCTTTCGCTGCTCGGAGTACGTGAAGCTCGCGGCCTGTGCGATGCCGCCCGCGAGAGACGCGCACAGCGCCGCCACAGCCAGTCGCCTCGCAAATCTATTGTTCATGATGATTCACCCGCCCCATCGAATACGTCCTCTACGAAGAAATCAAACAAGCGCGCAATGCGTAACGAGTAACCACCTGTGTGGCGCTGGGCCACCAGGGGCGAACTATCCGCCATTGACCATCAACCAAGCTCTACATCGGCTCGCCGACGTAAAGCATTTCCGGACTGACAGGCAGCTTCGGCGTGATCGGGAGAAGCCGCCCGTATGGGTCGGTACGTATCTTCGGCGATGTCGGGTCCGCGGGATTAAGTCTCGGGCATGATAGACGGGCATCGTACACCAACGTCAGCCCGCGCCGCCGCGCATCGTCCGGAACGTCTGGGTCCAGCGGACCGCGGTACTGCGTTGCATCGTCTGTATCGAGGTCCGAGCTCCCGTGTCTGGCGGGTATCCAGCCCCACTTGTCCATCCACGCCTTCGCATCGCCGATTGACGCAGGTAGGTTCTCGCTCACCGCGCCCCGGATCACTATCTGCACGTCCAGAGGCTCCCCGTAGAACGGCCATGCCGGGCTGCGGATGTACAGCGGTCGCCCTCCGGCAGCATCGAAGCTCTGCCTGGTGTCAGTCGTGTCCGGGTTGAACCATTCGCCGGGTATGACGAAGAACGAGCCGTTCTGGGCATACATGAGCGCCTCTATGGTTACGTCACACGGCTGAATCGCCGCCCGCGAGAGAAGGTAGTCAACCTTCGGAATCGCCGGGTCCGCGAGTGCCTCATCAAACTGGAAGCCTATGCGGTTGAACACGCCCGGCGCGACATTGAAATCGTAAATGCCTGAAGTGCCCAATGTGCTCGACCACAAGTCGAATACTTGATGCTCCCACAGCGGTTCCTTCTGGCTAACGGCATAGACATACGACAAAGGCGGCGGGCCGGGCACGCCCATCCCTTGGAAGTCGTACACCCCGGCCCACGGACCCCCTGGAACAGCCGGAGGGAAATTCACGAGCATGTTCATATAGCTGGCGCCGGCCACATCCTTATCGGAGCTATGCCTGACGTACAGCGAAATGGGCGTCTCGCCGTACATGGTCAAATGGTCGCCAAACGCGAAATCGAACCAGAAAATGCCTTCGCTGCCCGGAGCGACCTCGAAATGCGGCGCCTCGCTGCCACCATCGCCTGATACAAAGACTCCCCTAACGGGGCCAAAGAACTGCGTTGTGTTCACGCAGATGTTGCCGGTTGCCAGGAGCGCGATCGCGCTCCTAGGGCTCGGCTCCTCGGTGTCTTCCTCCGTGCGATACTTCAGGATACTGCCGTCCACGTAGATCGTAGCGCCCGATACGACGGTGAGCTGCATATCCTCCGGGAGCATGCCCTTGATCCGGATGTTGCCCTCCGCGAATATCACCCCGTTCCTCGGGTAAGCCTTGATGATCTGCTCACCGGTCTCGGCAAGCACATTGCCGTCCTCATCATACCAGTTGAACCTGGGATCGCCTGGGCCGCCGGAATGGGTTAATATCATATCCGGACCCGTCGCAATGTCGTCATCACCGTCGTTGTTGTCCAAGTCGTACGGCGTAAGGATTATGCTGACAGCAGGCGGCGTGTAGTATGGGCCTCTCCAGTACTCGGATCCTCCGGGGTTAGTCCAGTCGCCGCGGAGAGTGTAAACGGATGTCTCCTCCTGAATGTCACTGCTGTTGTTGATATAGAGTCCCTCGCCCCAGCCGTAGTAGCCCGTATTGTACCACCAGTTCTTACTCGGGTTCTCAGGCTCCATCGGGTCTTTAGCCTCTTTCCAGATACCCGAGTTTCGCGTGAGATCACGATACCTGCCACCGAGCAGCGGAGGCTCAATCCGGAAGACGCTCCGAGGACGACCGCCGGAATCGGCAACCATGCGACCGTCGCGATAAACACCCACATCCGGGAACGAACCATCCGGGCGCTGAAGGGCGATCGTGTCGAAAGCGGCTGAGCTGCTCGGCTCGGCAGGCACCGTGTTGACATTAACCACTGTCGCGTCGGCGGCCCCCGGGTCGTCCGGGGAGTAGACGCTGTGCCGAATATCCCCGGCTACCTCGACTCCTTCCCCGCTGAATGGATCGAGCCAGATATAGTTCCTGCCGTGCCACAACAGGTCGCCATTCACGCGAATGGAGCCGCCGTGGGGATGCGCCGACGCAGTTGGCGCTTCGCCGAACTGTGTGATGAAGTCCGGCGTCCCCAGGGAAAGGTCCACAGAACGGCGGTCCTTGTTCGTGATGAACCTGGCGTAGTCGGTTATCGCGATGGCCTTGTATAGGACTTTCTCTCTGCGCGCACGTAGGGGCTGGTTTAGACGGAATGTCGTCGGATCGTTTGGATCAACTGCTCCGACGCGACCGATAGAGTCTACCCTGACGAACCTCGACACAGGGTCACCGGGCTTGGGATCGTAGATGACCCTGATGAGGAAGCGTCCCTTCCCATAATCGTACCTGCTGTAGCCCTGCATGAGCCAACTGTAGTCGGGGTCCTTGGGGTCGGGCAGGTTCGCGCCTTGCGGCACCATCAGCACAGCCGGGAAACTAGGCGCCGGCCGCCAGTCGGCCCCGTCCTCGCCATAGGTGAGCTGGTCATTCACATAGCGTATGCCCGCTTCCGCGAGGTAGTCCGCGCTCAGAACCTCGCCGCTCCTCTGGGCACGGCCCAAGTTCCTCGCGATCAGCGCGATGAACAGGCCGACCATGAAGACGAGCAGGAACATGATCATCAGAGCGAGGATGAGAGACTGTCCCCGCCGGTCGCGCACATACATATTCGGCTTACAACTGCTTGCGTGTGCCTTATCCATAGTCGCTCCGGGTAACAGGGCTAGGTCCGGATATTTCTCAGCCGAACCCTGTTAGTAAGCTCGGCGAACTCAGGTTTGCCGGAGCCGGCATCGTAGATTCGAATCCCCATGATGACCGTCATCAAGCTCTTGGTCACGTAGTTCGCCCGCAGCACGTCCCCCTTCTTGTTGTTCTGGACTTCGTAGTACACGAACACGCTCTCATCCGGCGGGAGCGGACCCCCGGGGTTTCCCGCGGCGGTCTGCAGCGAACAGAACCTGACTTCCCCAGTGCCGGCGTCATCGTAATACGGGTCTACCGTGTACTGATTCGGTCCCGGGTCGTACAGCAGGAACGGAAGCCGAGTGTAGAACACCCCACTCGCTGCTGCACCGCCGGGCGTCGTATCGGGCCCCACCACCCTGACCGATCCCGGCACTATCGTGGAGTTGCGCAGTATCTGATTGGCGGTCTCGTTGATGCGCAGATACCGATAGGGATAGTAGGGCTGGGCAGGATTATTAGCGGAATAGCTGTCGTTGATATCGTTCGTGAGGGCCATCTTGCTGACCGTCACGTTGAGGTTGTTCTGGACGCTGGCAGCCGCCACCGGAAACGCGAAGTTCACCGTTCCCCTCACCTTATCCACAGTAAAGGCCCGCTGGGGATCAGCGTCCGGGAAAGTTGTTATCGTCCCAGCGCCGTACCGGGACGTCGCCTTCGACTCCTCGTACTGTGTTATATCGAATACCGGCGCGTACAGCAGCGGCGTCGCGGAGGGGTCCACCCTGTATATGCACATGTGATCGGGAGGATCGAGCGCGGTCAGCCCGAGGCCCTTGATGGCCTGGAAGAAGTAGGTTTTAGCCGCCGGCAAGGTCTCGTCCGGCTTCACACTTATCTCGTAAGGGAGCACCCAATGGCCGTAGCTGGCCTTGAACACAGTGGGCGGCGTATCGCCGTGCTCCGGGTCATCGGCGCTTTCGGAGGTCGGCACCAGCGGATCGTTAT
>DATKWR010000503.1:0-11304 GCA_035529475.1 Sedimentisphaerales bacterium
TTGAGAAAGGCCGCGGGGACTCTCGCGATGTCACCGAAGGCTGTGCCGGGCAAACCGGTCGTGATGGCCAGATCGGTATTCTCGTACAGCTCGCGCGCCCCCTGTTCAAAGACCTTTAAGTCTTCCTCGCTGAGCAACGCAAAGTCCTCAAGGTTGTCCGCCGGGTCGAGCTTTGATTCATCGAGCGGCTCCTGGCGGACGATGTCGTCGAAATAGAAACCGCCTTTGGGCATCCGGCCGGAGGCCGGCACGGATTTGTCCCCTTCCGGGTACTGGAGAATATCACCATTAGGTTCTGGTTCCGTGTTGAACTCGCCCGGAACCAGAACATTCGTCCCGTCGAAGGTTTTCCAGGGCTTCCAGTCCGTATTGGCAAAGCCAAAATGATTCTTCGGGCCCGGCAGGTTCACTGTGTCGATGCCCAGCACGTCCCGCAGATCGGCCGCCACTTCGCCAAGCATCTGATAGGGTTCGACAACCTTAACCGGCGTACCGGGCTTATCAAGGCCGAGGGCGCGGCGCAGATTCGCGATCACGCTGACGTGGCCCCCCGTGCCGAGCGTCCCGCCCAGGTCCACCGGAATGCGGTCCACCGGCTGGTCATTCAGGGCTCTGAGCACCCGTTCCCGGCCGGTCATGGAAGATCGATTCGATGAGTCCTCGTTCATTAAGAATCTCCAAAGTGCCTGATTCTCGACCCGCCTGCCGGCTGTCGGGCAGGTTCGCGTCGAACATCCGATATCAGGGATAATTCTATCACTTTCCCGGCTTCCTGACAAAGATTCCATTCGGCCGCATATTGTCAGAAGTATGCCCTGCGTGGGATTCGCCAGGACAATAAGCAATTAAGTAGAAGGCTCTTACGGCCGATTGAAGAGAAGATAAGGCTTGACTTTTTTGGCTCAGATTGAAATAATTCATTAACTTGCCCTCGACGAAGGGCCCTTTTTTGCGTTGTTGAACCTGCGAAAGGACAAATTATGAGAACATGGCCTCGCCGGCTGGGCATTCCGGCTTGTCTTGCAATACTTCTTGCCATCGTAAATGTTAGCTGCAAACCCAAGAGCCCCAAGGAAGCAGGGGCCGACAAAACCTCCACCGGGAGCCTTCCAGCCGGGGCGAAGGATAGCTCGACGGTGGACGCCGATAAGGTCGCCGTGACCGTCGATGGAATCAATATCACCGAAGGCGACGCGCAATCACTTATCAAGCCTCAGCTTGACATGATCGCCGCACAGTCCACACAGTTGCCGCCCGGAATGATCGATCAGTATAAGAAACAGCTCAGAGAGCAGGCTCTGGAACAACTGATACGCAGCGCGTTGCTCGATCAGAAGATAAAGGACGCCAACATCGTCGTCACCGAAGGAGAAGTGATTGACAAGATCAGAGAAATCGCTTCCGACTCGCCGACTCTGCTGTCACTGGAAGAAGTCAAGAAACAGCTCGAGCAGTACGGCCAGGACTTTGAGAAGACCAAGCAGGACGTTCGAGTCGGCCTGTTACGCAACCGGTTCATGGAAATGCAATGGCAGGGCAAAACAGACGTCACCGAGGACGAGGCCAGAAAGTATTATGAGCAAAACCCGAAACGGTTCGAGATGCCCGAACAAATCAGGGCAAGCCATATTCTCGTAAAATTCGACGGTGCGGATTCCGGCGCCGACCCAAACGAGGCCAAAGCGAATGCCAGGGCAAAAACCGAAGGTCTGCTCAAACAAATCAAGGAGGGGGCGGATTTCGCCGCGTTAGCCAAAGCGCATTCGGCCTGTCCGTCAGCCCCAGGCGGTGGTGACCTGGGTTTCTTTCCAAGAGGCAAGACAACGCCGCCTTTCGAGAAGGTCGCTTTTGCGCTGGAAGTCGGGCAGGTCAGTGACACCGTCGAGACCGAGTACGGATACCACATCATCAAGGTCACCGAGCACAAAGACGCCGGCGTCGTTTCGTTTGAGCAGGCCAAAGAAGACATCGTAGAACAGCTCGCGCAGGAGAAACAGGCCAAGTTCGCCGAAGAGTATATCAACTCCCTCAAGGCCCATGCGAATATCGTCTTCCCGTTCGAGATGTAGCCGCTGCTCGAGAAAACAGCCCGTGACGTCAAGTCACGAACTGCGAGCCAAAAGCCCGGCGGGGTCAAGGTTGGCCGCCTCGATGCCCTTGAAATAGTTGGCCGTCCCGACCTTCAACTCGATTGTGGCCTCCTCGTCACAGACGATCATCCCCTTCGGGTGCATCTGCAATGCGCTGATCGTCCACATATGGTTCACGCCCCCTTCGATGGCGTGCTGCAGGGCGCGGGCCTTGTTATGCCCATTGACAATAATCAGCACCGCCTTGGCATCCATGACAGTCGCGACCCCGACCGTCAGAGCGGTCCTGGGCACTTTGTTGACGTCGCCGCCAAAGAAACGTGAATTGGCCACGATCGTATCGTAGGTGAGCGTCTTGACGCGCGTTCTCGACGACAGTGACGAGCCCGGCTCATTGAATGCGATGTGACCGTCGGGGCCTATGCCTCCGAGAAAGAGGTTGACCCCGCCCGCCTGCTTCATTCTCTCTTCATAGCCCGCACATTCGGCTTCGAGGTCCGGCGCATTGCCGTCGAGAATATTGACATTTTCTTTCTGGATATCCACGTGCTTGAAGAAATTATTCCACATAAATGAATGGTAGCTTTCCGGGTGATCCTTCGGTATCCCCACGTACTCATCCATATTGAACGTGATAACATGCTTGAAGGAAACCACGCCCTTTCTGTTGAGCTTTATCAGCTCTTTGTACGCCCCCAGTGGTGACGAGCCCGTGGGAAGGCCCAGCACGAAAGGCATGGACTTGCTCGGGCCGAGTTTATTGATGCTCCTGGCTACATGGTTTGCCGTCCATTGGGACACCAATTCATAATTCGGTTCAATGATCACTCTCATGACTTCTCTTCTCCTGAATTTGTATGACTCAACCGTGTCTTGTGAAACTTCTTGCACGGGAACTTTGCAGCCAACGCGGCGCCCCGTGCATCCGGTCATCGTTTACAAGGCGGCTCTTTCTATAGGTTCCGCGTCGCCGATGCCTTCAGAAGGCTCGTGCGGGCGCAGTTGTTCCATTCGACCGATCAACTCATCCGCCAGCGCCGTCTTGGTGGCAATATGCTTCTCGATTTCCAGGACAAAGTCATTCTCTTCGAACGTTCCCCTGACCTGTTCGAAATCGTCCTGCTTGGTTTCCTGCCGCCCGTCGATCCCGTACCCGATTTGGGCCGTGGCGGCGAATTCCTTCCTGGCATCCTCGTGAAGCATGTGGTCAAGCTCGACGACCGCTTCTCTCCACCTCACTGTGATATCGATGACGTCCTGTGGCGTCACGTTCTCAAGCATCTTGCCCAATCGCTGCTGCAGGATGTTCGCCGCCCACGCCCACTCGTAGGCAGGATAATCCGCGTGCATAGACCTGAAAACCTCTTCGACCTGCTCGAGGCTGCCGACCCGGCCGTCCTCAATATCGCAGAGCATCCTCTGCACGACTTCGTCGGGGGCCAACAGGCCCGCCAGATCCACCCATTTGCCCGGCCCGACGCTCGTTTCGGGTGTCAGCGCCGCTCGGAGCTCGCCCACGCCGCCGAATTGTCTTGCTTCCAGTCGCTTGATCAGACAATTGCCCAGGAACTTGTCGATTCCAATCTTGTATAGTTTGACGCCATTGTCCGATGAGGAGTTCTTGATCTTGACGCTGTGGTAGGTGAAGTACTCTGACGTCTCACCCGAAGTTGCCTTGAGGTTTGCAAGCAATTGGCAGCCGTTGAGCATCTTCTGAATCGTGTACGGGCTCAGCAATCTGAAGTTGATATGGTCCAGCTTCTCAGGGGCTTTTCGCCTGTCGCGTTTGGGCCATTTTCGGGCGTCTCGAACGGTTCCGACGCTTCGCAAATTGATGCCCGGAACCAGAACACTCTCGTCCTCGTGCTCAATGAGATACGAAAACGGCAGATCCGAAGTGTCCGAGTTTCTGTAATGCCTGCCCATCACGACGGTAAACGCCCCAACCTTTGCCGGCCACAGCACATACGAATCGCTGGCGGTCTTGGAGCCGCGCTCGACGACGCCCTGATGCACGGGCCCAAGTTTGTACATGTGATTGCTTTGGTTCGTTCCGCTGCCGGCGTTCAGGAAGGAGAACAGCCCCGCAATCAACAACGTGGACTTGTGATGCGTGACCGTATAGGGGCCGGCGAATATGGCGCAGGCTTCGCCGTGAAAGCCGCCGCAGTTCGCGAAGAATACCGAGTTCTCCGCCGAATAATGCCTGGACAACACGGTTCCCTGGCCGACAAAACACTTGTATATGATAGTCCCGTCTTTAACCTTCGAGCCGCTGCACGCAATAAAATCCTCCGCAAAAACGCCCGGTCCGATATGAACCGGGTCCTCGGAGCAGCTATTGACCGAGCCGTTTTCCAGTTTGTTGACTCCCTCTATCAGGCTTGCCGGACCGACCTTTACGTTTTTGATAGTCCTGCAGTTGAGCAGCCAGGCCCCTTTGTCCACGAGGCCCATAGAGCTGGTGACCGAAGCGGTATAGCCGGCGATCATTTCTCGCAGTTTTTCAATGACCCGCGGCCGGTGCCGGTAAAACGCCAGCACATAAGCCGTATGGGCCGACAAACGGTCGTAAATCGGTATTTCTCGCCCGCCGGCCTCGTTGACAACGGCGACTTGTGCGCCATTGCCGAAGCTGCTCCGGCCCTCAACCGCAAGCAGCTCGATATTGTCTATGACCACATCATCCCGGATTACATAGTTCGCTATGTAATTCCTTACCCGGCTTATATATACGTTATTGCCAATGATGCAGTTATGAATCGTTGCGTGACTGATCCCCGAAGGCCTGACAACACCACCGAAGAAGGATACCTGTTTTTCAAAGACGCCCAGTTTCACGTGGCCGGAAAAATGAGTCGCTTTTACCGCATTCGCATTGAAGCCCTCGGCGACCTCAACCTTCGACCAGTCATCGCAACTGCATCCCTGAGCCATCAATTGGCTGATCTGGTCCGCAGAGAGCGGATGAAACTCACCCGGGTGCAAATCAGATTCTGGCGCCATTTTCTCTTCTCCCCTGTTCGCAACAAACTGCGCTGTTCCGAGCGCGACGAAAGACTTCCGTTACGTGGCCTGCGGCTTCACCGCCGACACTCACCCCTCGTACAACCGAGCAGATACTACAAACGATAATCCGATAAATCAAGATATTTATAACAGGCGATCTGTTAGGTAAGAACGTTCGGCAGAACCGAGATTGCGATCGGCGTACCGTCTAATTACGGAGGTCCGCCTTGGCTCAAGACGGACGGGCAAGCACATAACACAAATGTCTCCTCCCGCAAAGAGGGCGTTCGTTCGAGGGGACAGAGCCATCGAGATGCAGCCTCGCCAAGAGCGAGTAATGCTGCCACACAGAATTTTATTTCAGGCGTTATGAAATTCTCGGCAAAATTTGGAGTAATCCATTGGCGAGTGCCGATGTTTGGTATATATAAGGGACTGTAGTTCTCCCGGATAAGGGTATCGTCCTGCGTCTCTTGAGGGCCCCCGAAAGTGGGCCGATGATGGTATCTTAGCAGATGCAGGATGGGAACTCGGTCGTCTGCCGGGCTTTGTTGTTCAGGGACGGTTTTTGCAGAGAGACGATAAGGTACGCACTCTCAAGGACGAGGCTATGCCGAATCAGGTACGCGTGGCAAAGGTTTTGGCGGCACTGTTAGCTTCAATGACAACCGGGGCCATAGTCCTGATGGCCCTGGGGCATAATCCCCCCTCCGCCGGCCCGTTTTCACTTTGGACCTACCAGCGTCTCGACCCCGTGAAAGACGCTCTTTCTGCCGATGCCCCTCAGTCGCGCGCGCGATGGAACCGCATCGAGATTCATTACAGCGGCACCCGAACCGGCAACATAGAACAGTTGGCCTCGCTGAACGGTTTGGCGAGGCTTGAAGATATCAATTGTCACTTTTGTTTGTGCAACGGTCTCGGCGGTGACGAAGGCGAAATACAACCGGCGGAGAAATGGAAAAAGCAATTGTCGGCCGACCCCGGCCAGACTTGGTACGGGACTGGCCGGACCATTCGCATCTGCCTCATTGCCGATGGAAGAAACACTCACCCAACCGATTGTCAAATAAAGCGACTCCAAGTGCTTGTCGAAGCGCTGCGCGAAAGATTCGACATCGCCTCTGACGCTATCGACTACCCAAGCGATTGGCGATAAACAACCACGACACCCGCTCACCCGCAACCCCACCTACTCCCTTTGTCTGAAGTTCCGTCCCAATAAAAATAGACCGGATGTGCATCTAAAGGACACACATCCAGTCGCTTTAAGGAGGGCGGTTATGTGCTAAGTAATCCCTCGGCTATCCTTACATTAACACGTACTGTCAGCAAAGCCTCAATCCCATGTCAGACCCGCATATCCAGCTAACAGGAATTCGCTGTAGAAGCTTACTCTGTTCGGTAGAACAGACGGGTCGAAACACCGCATTTATTGCACGCATCCCCAAAAAAAAGTGAGAATCTTCAAAAACCTGCATTTTTCGCCTGATATCACATTTTCTTCACCATAAGACCTGCATCACGAGAGCTCGGGGAGCAAGGCCCTGGCCCGAGACCAGTCCGGGTCTGGCCCGCGTTGCTCGCGGCTACTGATTCTCTTCGATTCTGGCGCAGAGAGCAGCTTCTTTGGCGGCTCAGAGCTTCAGAGGGCTTAGCGGAGCGCCTGTCTTTCTGCCGCTCGCAGGGTTCCGGGGGCTTGAGGTGGGCTTTGGCCGGGCCGGCGAGGTGTTCCAACGCTTCAGCAATGCCTCAACCATTTCGGGGTGCGTGTGGCCATACGTCTTTTTGGCAAAAGCGCTTAGCCGCTTTGGGGCTATGCCGTACGTGTCCGGCCACCGCTGAAATTGGCGTTGTTTTTCAGAATTCGTTTCTTTGTCCGGGGGGGCAGGGCACTGCGCCTCGGCGGCGCCAGCTTCAGCCATCTTGCGCATCACTTGCATGGCCCGATGAATCGCACCATTCCGATTATGCCGATTCATCCTGCGACGGAATGAGAAAGGGCCTCAAGGCGTGAGTGCTGCAAAATGTTTCTTTGACCGTTGTATGTCACGACAGTAAGAAAATATGTCCCGCCGGCGTGAAGCCATCGTCTGTAGTCCGGCATGGTTCTATCCAATTAACAATTGGTGCGATTCATCGCACCCTACCGACGAACGTACACCCAAGCAACACAATCCCAACAGAGAAATAGGTATGTCCCCCGATTAACGTGCGCGGGGCAGGCACATGGCCGGGATTTTGAGAAGCCCAGGCGCGGCGTTTGTCGCTACGTGCCCTGTCGGCGGCGGGCTAAGGACCAGAGGTAGTACACGGGGATGCCCACGAGGATGCTGCCGAGGCTGTAGAGCGAAGGTCTTTGCCATTGCATGAATGCGAAGACGGTCATGAAGAGGACTACGATCATGAAAATCGCCGGAACAACCGGATACCCGGGCACGCGAAACGGTCGTTCCATGTCCGGGCGGCGCCATCGAAGGACATAGACCGCCCCGATAAACAGCAGGGCAAAGATCGACAATCCCACCGAGGCATACTTGTACAGGTTCTGGAAGTCCGTCACGAACAGAATCACGATCGCGCATGCGCTTTGCAGGGCCATGGCGTAAACGGGAACCCCGCCTTTGGAGCTGACAATCCCGGCCACGGAGGGGAACAAGCCATCCTTGGCCATGGCGTAATAAACGCGAGGGCCCGTGATGATAAAAGCGCTGATGGTAGCCAAGAACGCCAATCCGAGCAGAACCGAGAAGACGCTGGATGCCCCGGGCCCAAACAGATTCTGCACGGCGAGCTGGGGGACCCGCTCGGCATTGTCAAATCCCACATCGGCCAGAGGCACCGCATAGGCGAAAACGAGATTAAGGGCCAGGTACAGCACGATGACGAGCCCGGTGCCGAGCAGCAGGGACCGTGGGAGAGTTTTGGCTGGGTTCTTAACCTCTCCAGCCAGATAGCTGGCTGCGTTCCAGCCGCTGTAGCCGAACATGACATAGAACAACTGCGTCGCCGCCGTGCCGAGCTGGACGTTTCCTATCGATTGGCCTTCGGTAATGTGTGCGAACCGCCCCTTGCCACATAGAAATGCCATCACCACCAGGGCCGCAAACAGGCCGAGCTTCAGAATGGTGGTCAGATTCTGCGTCCACGCGGACTGGCGATGACCGATGAGATTGGGCACCGTGATCGCGACGATAATCGCCGCGGCGGTGGTCTGGACGAGATGCCCTTGCTTATCAGCCAGTCCGAAGGGCGTCAGAAGGTACAGAGCCGCGATATAGCCGGCCACAGCCAGCGGCGCCGAGAAGCCGAGGAAGAACGACGTCCAGCCCGAGAGAAAAGCGGGCATCGGGCCATAGGCTTCGCGAAGGTAAACGTACTCGCCGCCCGCCCGGGGCAGAGCAGCGGCTAATTCCGCCACGCAAAGAGCTCCGCAGAGAGCCAGCAGCCCGCCAAGGGCCCACAGCCCGAAGATCACGGGGTAGCTTTTGAGGGAGGCCATCATGTATCCGGGCGAGACCAGAATACCCGTCCCGACCATGCTGGCGATGACCACATAGGTCGAAGTCGATAGACCAAACGCGCGTTCAAGCTCTTGCTTTGCCATATTTGTCCGGTTCATTAGCTGACCTTTGCAAAATCGCAGTTAGGCATATATTATTTCAGAAAATCCGTTTCACGATTTTCTGAAAATAATGCCGTATTGCATCATAACCTATTCTTCTATCAAGTGTTATACATCGTGTTTTAGAAAGAAAAAATCAAAAGAGAAGATTTTTTCTTTCCAAAAGTATGCCTAACTTCGATTTTGCAAAACTCTTATCAATAAGTTGTCCAATAAACTCTGTTCATGCGCTCAGGGAGTTGGCCAGCATCCGGTCCCAGATTTGCCGCTGTTCGATCAGGGCCTGGACCCGGTCCTCGACCTTGTCACTGATTTCCAGCAACTGCCAGCCGCCCCAGCCCATCTTGACCAGCAGGTCCATCTGAAGCTGGTACGGGAAGTCCGCGTCTTTGAGATTGTGCAGATGAAGCGTATCGCCCAGCAAATTCTTGACCAGGCTGAAGTTGTGCTCGAATCCTTCGCCGGCGGTGTCCCTCTTGTCGCTGTTGAGCTTCACCCGGACGCTCGGCTGGACAACGTGGTCCATAATAGCTTTGATCGTGGACAGCTCGCCCGCATTGCCGTGAGCTTCGAAGCGGACCTGCTGTCCGTAGTCGGCGGCAAACGCGCCCACGATATTCAGGGCCTTGCCGATCTGCTCGATGGTTTTCTCGCGTGGGACGTCCTTTTGAAAACTGTTCGGGAACACCCTCACGCCGCTGCCTCCGACATCCTTGCTGAGCTTGACGAAAGCCTTGGAATTCTCAATGGCCTTTTCGAGCTCCGCCGCGTTGGGCGAATCGAAACGCTCGCTTGTGGCAAGACCGACAAGAGTGATGGGACTATCCGCAAATTGTTTCTTCGCATCACGGCGCTGCTGTGCGTCCAGATCCAGCTCGACACCATGAGCGTAGGACTGGCTGGTCCGCAGCTCGACGCCAAAGACCTCGGCCTTACAGCAGTTGGCGATCAGCGTCGGTATGTCCCAGTCTTTGCCCCACTGGTAGGTTGTGAATCCAAATCGCGTTTTTGCCCGGCGTTTGGCCCCTGTCCCTGCGATATTACACGAGGGCAAAGCGACGGCGGCAACAGTGCCTGCGGCCACACAGCAGCCGCGTTCCAGAAATCGACGACGTGAAAGTTTTTTCCGTTCTGAAGACATAGTTCTGAAACCTCACTTGATACTGAACTTTTGCAAAACTCTTATTGATATTAACATTCGTTCAACTATTCACTCCGGCGTTTCTTGAGAGTCACGCCGATACCGCTTTCCTGCTCATGGAGAAAGATTGTTTCCAGTTCTGCATTTGTCGTGACGGCGTCGAGGTAATCCTGCATCCGCGAGGCAACGTCCGTTGTGTTGTGGGCCAGGATCAGCCCGCCCGGACGGACCAACGGCAGAAGCTTATTGAGGTAATCCAGGTAGCCGTCCTTGTCGGCGTCGATAAAAACGATATCGATCGGCCCTTCGAGCCTCCCGACCGTTTCGTGAGCGTTGCCCTCGATGAGCGTCACAAGATCGTCGACGCCCGCCAGCTTGAAGTTCTCGCGGGCCAGCGAAATGCGGCTGGGATCTATTTCAAACGTAGTCAGCCTGCCGCCTGTGGCCCGCAGAGCCAGGCAAAACCAGATGGAGGCATACCCATTGGAGGTGCCGATCTCGACGACATGTTTGGCGCCGCTGGCCTCGGCGAGCAGTCTCAGTACCCTGCCGTCTTCCGGCGGAACGCTCAGGATCCCGCTGTTCGGGCCTCGGTACATTTGGTCGAGCACGTTTAGGATTCGTTTCTCCTGCTCGCTGCTGGGAATCGGGGCGCGTTCATGGCCCGATAATGTCTCGCTGTCCCCATTATCCACAGGCCCGTTATGGCCCGCGCTGGCACCGCCTCTCTGGGCCGTCAAGCTCCCGACCCAGGCGAGCACCACTATCGCCGCAACGGCTGATATCGCCTTGGCCAACATCAATCACTCCCTTCTGAAAGCGCGATTTCTCGTCGCTTCTCGACACCGGATGTACAGCAGTACACACGAATTCGAGAGAGAACTCTACTGCCGGCAGAAGGAAATTTCCACAAAAATATGGGCAAATCGCGATGCGGTCACTGGCTCTGGCGTTTCTTGAGCGTCACTGTAACGCCCTGGGCCTGAACCGTCTCCAGGCTGGGATTCTTGGTAATCGCATCGACGAAGTCCCGCCCTGTACTTTCGATATTGTGCGAGAGGATCAGCCCGCCCGGCCGTACTAAGGGCAGTAGTTTCTCAAGATAATCGGTGTAGCCTTCCTTGTCCGCATCAATAAACAGAACGTCGATGGGCTCTTTGATATTCTTGACCGTCTCGTGGGCGTCCCCCATGACGAGGGTAATGAGCTTATCGACGCCGGCCCGCTTGAAATTCTCACGCGCCAACGAGGCCCGGCCTTCGTCAATATCGTGAGTGGTCAGCTTTCCGCCGGTAGTCCGCAGAGCAAGGCAGAACCAGATGCCCGAGTATCCGTTGGATGTGCCGATCTCAACGACGTTCTTGGCGTTGATGGACTCGGTGAGCAGGCGCAGCAATCGGCCGTCCTCGCGCGGCACATTCATCATCGCTCTGCCCTGA
>DATKWR010000504.1:0-10312 GCA_035529475.1 Sedimentisphaerales bacterium
GCTCGCGGGATGTGATGGGGACGAGGCGTATCCCTCGTTCTCGATCCCAATGCAGTAAGAGTTCGCGCATCCCACGTGCCAAGCCTTATACCACTCATCCACGCACTGCCACACTCCACCGGCTTCCGACGTCACATAGTGGGCCGAAACCTGGGAATCGCAGTTCTTAAACCAGGCCCGACAGCCGGCGGCAGTCCCCTCGATGGTGTGGATGACGACAGTATTCTTCGAGGTGGAAGTGGCGGTGTAGTTGCAGCTCGCCGCCGGATCCCATATCGCCGGAGGATATTGGGCTGACGTTGGGTTTATCTGGGTCTCAGCAGTCTTAGCAATCGCTTCCGGAGAGAGGTCAGACGGGGTGGGCTCGTACTGCCGGGTGTTCCGCATATCCGGCGGAAGGAGGTCCGACAGGTCAACCGCACCAATCTCCTGAGGCGGGAAGCCGAAGCTTTCGCCCGAGGAGTTTTTCCAGTCAAGGCCCGTGAGAAGCTTCTCGAAGACTTCCATCGCGAAGTACCGGCTGTTCTCTTCATCGAGGCCGGCATACTTGATCACGGGCTCAACCCATGCTTCGAGGCCCTTGCTCCGGTCTACGCCCATCTGATTGGCATAGGCCGATAGAATGGCAGCAGCCGTATTGATATTTGCCCAAGGGTTGACTTTCAGCTTCTCCTTTGGCTCTCCGGTGAGCATCGCTCCGTCGGCAAGAGAATTGCCGCCGAGGCTGTTTTCCCGAAGTGCCATCACTCCATAGCCCAATTCGATGGTGGGAATGTCCCCCCGGTTCTCGAATGCGCTGCCGAAGTAACCCAAAGTCAGTAGCAAAGGAAGCGGAACGTCATGATTCTTAGCCGCTTTCTCGAACAACGGCATCAACGGTTCGTTCCACTTACCTCCATGATCGTTAGCCAACGTCTCCAGGTCCGTGTGGGCCCCGTCTCCCGGAGGCGCTGCAAATCCAATTACAGACGCGAGTGCGAGGACACTTGCAATCGCGCAGAGACGCATAAAACGCATGTACTTACACCTCCCGATGGTAATGCAATCGTTGGTACTACGTCTTGCACAAGCAAATGGTACGTTTGTGGAGCACTTACAAAGGACACTGCCGTCCGTAGCATGTCTCCCTTGGATTTCTGGGGGACCTTAGTGGCCCAGCACAAGCCGCTGGATCGGCAAGGAGTCGTTTCCCATGAGGCAAGCTCACCTCAGGGAGAACCGTGACACGCTAAACATCTTCCAAAGGCATCCCTCCCGAACTAAGACTGGCTTGCGTGGTGCCTGGTGCTGCCAGACAGCGGTGGGGCAAAGAACGGTAAGATTGCCTGGCAAACATCCACGCTTATGTTACACCCTTATCTATTGAAAGTCAATCACTTCTAGAATGATTTTTTCGGAAGTTTTTCAGGCATCGCATAAGCACTGTCTAACCTGTACTCAGAGTCCGGGCGGAGAGCTTGGCTGGCAAACAGCCGGTTGGCTTCAATCCTGTGCCCCACCAATTCTAGGATTATTACGTCGCCGCCGGCGGGACGGGACCTATGCCCAGCATACCAAGAAAAGGGGCAGCCCCAGCTTTGGGACTGCCCTTATGTTAGCTTCGGTTGTCTTGCTGTCTAGTCTCCGTTGACCTGCTGGAATCTTACTGCATCGGCCACAACGATCTTCCCTGTCGAGCCCGTGCCGTTGCCAAGCTTGACGTAGCCTGCAGTTCCGATGGCGAAGTGTTTATTACTGAGGATCTTTCTCCACGCTCCGCCGTTCGTCGTCTGGTTCCAGGGGACTGTCTGTGAGCCGCCATCCCAATAGACGGTGAACGGCGAGTTGGTGGCTCGGTTGGACCCTTGCGGGTACCAGATGTAGATGTCGTAGTATCCGGCATAGGCGATAGTCGGAGTCCACTTGGCCGTCTTGCCTTCGCTGACGGCGGTGCTGGCGTACTTGTAGTCAGCGCCATACTTGTCAGCCGAGGAAGTGCCCGTGCTCCAAACGCCGGTATACGTCGCCGCCGGGTTATCTTTGATGATGTTGGCGTACGCGGGCGTGGTGATCTGGAAGGAACTGCTCTGAGCAGACTCGTTCCCCCTCGCGTCGTACGCGGACACCCTGTAGGTGTACGTCGTGCTCGGCGTGAGGAAGCCACTCTCGCAGATCTCGTCGACTGACGTAGTCAGGAACTCGCCGTTCTTGTACAGCTTGTATCCTGTGACTCCAACATTATCCGTGGACACGTTCCAGTTCAGGCTGACCCTTCTCGGACCGATTACGTGCCCAGTGAGACCGGTCGGGACAGTCGGTGCTTGTCCGTCCCAGGTAGTATCGCTGTCCGGGCTGCTCTGCGCCGAGGTGTTATCCATGGCGTCATAGGCAGCGACCTTGTAGGTGTAGGTGGTGTACTGCGACAGCCCGGTGCTCTGATATGATGTGGTCGCACTCGTGCCGATCTGAACGTCGTTCCGGAAGATCTTGTACCCGGTGACGCCCACATTATCGGTCGAGGCAGTCCAGCTCAGGTTGATCTGGCTGGCCGACACGGCGGTCGCCGACAGGTTTGTCGGCACCGTCGGGGCAGTCAGGTCAGACGAGATCAGTTGGAAGCGCACCGCATCCGCCACGACAATAGAACCGGTCACGCCAGTGTTATTGCTCAGCTTCACTGAGCCTGTGTCTCCCTGCATGAACCGCTTGTTGGTAACCAGGGTGACCCACTGGCCGCCTCCCGCCTGTTGGTTGACGTTGACGGTCTGCGACCCGTCGTCCCAGGTGACTGTGTACGGCGAATTGGTAGCCCTGTTGCCTCCCTGGGGATACCAGCAGTACACAGTGTAGTAGCCCGACACGTCAATCGGCGGAGTCCACGTCGCCGTCTTCGTCTCTGTGGCGGCAGTACTCCCGAAGGCGTAATCAGCGCCGTACTTATCAGTGGACGCAGTACCCGTGGCCCACGCTCCGACGTAAACGGCTGCACTGGTGTCCATTATGATATTGGTGACAGACGGCGTCGTCTCGACTGCCTGGCTGCTAAGCGCCGACTCGTTGCCTTTCGCATCGTAGGCCGACACTTTGTAGCTGTAGGTCGTGTTTCCCCAGCATGTGGTGTCAGAGCAGCTGGTCGTACCGCTCGTCTTGAGTAAGACGTCATCGCGGTAAACCTTGTACCCTGCCACTCCGACATAGTCCGTTGAGGCGTTCCAGCTCAGGTTGATCTGGCTTCGGGAAACTGCCTCCGCGGTTAGGCCGGTTGGCACTGTAGGAGGAGTTACGTCCGACGTCGTCGTTCCCTGGACCCCCGCGCATGGCTCGGATACATTATGATCCGCATCCTCAGCCGACACCTGGTAGGTGTAGGTAGTTGACGGCGTTAGACCCGAATCAGCATAGGAAGTCGTCGTCACGACGGCGATCTCCTGCTCGTCTCGAATTACCCTGTAGTCGGTGACCGCGACGTTGTCCGTAGAGGCCGTCCAACTGAGGTTTATCAGGGTTTCGGAGACGGGCGTCGCGGCAAGCCCGGTCGGCACGCTCGGAGGTGTGTCGTCCAACGTCGTGCCCTGGTAGGGCGTGCTCTTGGCCGACTCATTCTCTGCCTCGTCATATGCCGTTACCTCGTAGCTATAGGTAGTCACCTCAGCGAGGCCGGTGTCCGAGTATGAGGTGGTATCACTCGTACCGACCTCGTTGCCGTCGCGGTAGATCCTATACCCTGTGACTTCAATATTATCAGTCGAAGTCGTCCAGGCAAGGTCTATCTGCGTGGCAGACACTCCGTTGGCACTGATTATCTCCGGTATGCTCGGCGGATCGGTGTCACCGCCGGGCATCAGAATGTCTACGGATACGCTCTTATCCGACTCGTTCCCCGAAGCGTCGTAAGCCGATACTTCATAGACGTATCGTATAGCCTTGACACACGTCATATCGGAGTAGCTTGTCGTGGCGCTAGTGCCGATCTCCACGCTGTCGCGGTAGATCTTGTAACCGGTGACTCCGATGTTATCCGTCGAAGCCGTCCAGGTCAGGTCCGCCTGAGTTTCGGAAGCGGCAGTCGCCGTCAGGTCGGTCGGCGCGGTCGGCGGGGTAGTATCGGCGAACGAGAATTTGACCGCATCCGCCATCACGCTCAGCGCGGTTTCGCCCGTGCCATTGCCCAACTTCACGTATCCCGCAGTACCGGCCGCGAGGTTATGTCTGCCGATCAGGTTCCACTGACCGCCACCGGATTGCTGGTTCACATAGTACGTATGCGAACCGCCATTATAGTAGCAAGTGTACGGCGCGGCCTGCGAGCGGTTACCGCCCTGCGGATACCAGACATATACGTCGTAGCTTCCTGCGACGATGATACTTGGCGTCCACTTTGCCGATTTGTCCTCGCTCGGTTGCGTCGTACAGTAGTTGTAGTCTGCTCCATACCTATCAGTGGAGTAGCTACTCGTAAACCACGAACCAACGAACGTAGCTTGCGGGTTGTCGATAATAATATCGGCAACTACATCGTTACCGATGGTAGCGAAAGTATAGTCCGAGGATGTGGCCAGGTTGCCAGCCCCATCCTGGCTTTTCACGCGGTAGTGATATGTGGTATTCCCGACCAAGCCCGTAAGCTGAACGGTATGAGTGTTTGCGAGCTGCGTATCCTCAGTAGTCGAGCTACCATAGGATTCAGTCAACCCGTACTCGACCTGGCTAGTCGCACCCTCATTCGTATTCCACACGACCTGCGCATTGGTCGCCCAAACCTCTTGCGTCCCAACGCTTGAGATTGCAGGGGGAGTGGTGTCCGCGCCGAGAACGATATCCAGAGTCGCTACAGTTCCTGCGGATATGGTCACCTGACCTGAGTTGTCGATGTACCCCGGAGCGCTCGCAGTAACCGTGTAGTTTCCTGTCTCCAGGTCTACGAAGCCGTAGAAGCCCGTACCGCTGTTCTTTGTGGACTTGCCCTGGACGGTAACAGTCGCCGGATAGATGGCTACGCCACCTCCGGTCTTCACGAAGCCCTTCAGCATGCCAAGGGTCGGCGAGTCGATCCAGGACATGGTGGCAGCGTTCCGAGAACTCTCGAACGGACCCCCGCTACCGATCAGTGCGTTCTTGAAGCCGGGCCTGTCAACCGTACCGCTGTTTGTGACTCTGTACGTGTACAGCGACACACCCGGGAAACCCAGATCCTGCACGGAGGCAATCTGAGTCATCGAGTTGCTGATCGTGTTCACATACGAGCCCTGCGCGGGATAGATGTGACGACCGTACTGCCTGTCGAAGCTGTCCTGGTTGTCACCGTCGAACGTGGCGTTGTCCGACGTGTAGTTCATCGGACAAGCATAGTCCAGCCAGTGGTTGCTCATCCACTGATCCCAATTCTGGAACCAGCCTGAGTTTCCACTGCCGGCTGGGCTCCAAACGGCCGCGCCGATCTTGAGTGACGGCTTGACAGCCTTGGCCTCGAGATAGATCCTCTTCACTATGTTGGTAACCTGATCTCTGCGCCAATCTGACCATCGGGTATTCCCTGATGAAGGGTTACCGGATGTGCCGTACTCGGCGTTGTACCGGGCAACCGCAGTGGGGTTATAGCCGAAGTTCGTGCTGGGATAGCGGATATAATCCAGAGTTAGACCATCAATATCATAATTCTGGACTATCTCCATGAAGACGTCTGTATAGAAGTTCTCGACCCCAGGATGGCCGGGATCGAGCCAACTGTCGTCTCCATAGAACTTTGAACCAGTGCTACTGAGTGAGAACCACTCAGGATGAGCGTTGTAGACGTGCTCTGGACTCGTGCTGGGTGGAGCCGTCTGACTGGTCCACGCGCGGTTGACGACGACCCAAGCATGCGCCTCCAGGTTCCTCGCATGAGCCTTGGTAACTATGTCCGCCAGACAGTCATAACCGGGATCCGGAGTGACGTTAGTGGCGGTCGGCTCGTAGCTGGATGTATAGTATGCGTCTGCCCGCTTCCTCATTTCGACCAGGACCGCGTTGGCATTGCATGACTGGACATAGTCCAGCATAGTCGTGGTAGCCGTGGAATTCTCGTATCCTGATCCCCACGCGTCTACCCAGAATGCTCGGAACTCCGACGCACCGGACGTACTCGCCGGCGCGCTCTGCGCTGACTCATTGTCTGCCGCATCATACGCGCTTACCGTATAGGTATAGTTCAGGTTCGGCACGATAGTCGTGTCAGAGTAGGCAGTTCCGGCACTAGACGCGAGATAGGTACCGTTGCGGTAGATCTTGTATCCCGCAACGCCGACATTATCGCTCGATGCCGACCAGGTCAGGTCTACCTGGGTGGATGAAACGAGAGTCGCCACCAGGTTGGTCGGAATGCTCGGCGCAATCGTGTCGGGGCCGTTATCCACGGAGACAGTTACAAAGCGGACGGCATCCGCAAGGACTATACTCCCAGTCGCTCCCGTGCCATTTCCCAGTTTCACATAACCGGAAGTGCCAGCCGCGAATATCTTTCCTGACACCAGCCGGACCCATTGGCCGCCGTTCGCCTGCTGGTTCACGTTCACGGTCTGTGAACCGCCGTAGTAATAGACGGTATACGGCGAGTTGACAGCCCTGTTAGTTCCCTGTGGGTACCAGCAGTAGACGTCATAGGTACCGCCGGACGTGAGGTTTGGCCTCCATATGGCGGTCTTGCCCTCGGTCACCGCTGTGCTGGCGAAGATGTAATCCGCGCCGTACTTATCGGGGGACGCACTGCCTGTAGTCCATACGCCGGAGACCTCGCAGGCCGGGTTGTCTATGATGATCTGGGCCGGCGGAGTTGTCGCCGAAGCAGGAGCGCTCTGCGCCGAGTTGTTACCCGAGGCATCGTATGCGCTTACGGTATAGGTGTAACCTGTGCTTGGCGCACAAGAAGTGTCAGTATAGCCGTCCGCATTGGGGACCGAGGCCAGATAGACGCCGCCGCGGTAGATCTTGTAGCCTGTGACTCCAACGTTATCACTTGAGGATGTCCAGTTAAGGCTGATCTTTGTCGGCGTGGTGGCGGTCGCGACCAGATTGGTCGGTACGGTCGGGGCGGTGGTGTCGCTCGGCACCAATGCGAAGTTCTTCGTTGTCGTGGTGCCGGCGGTCACCGTGACCGACGCGCTTTTCGTCTCGTATCCGTCCTTGCTCGCAGTCAGCGTGTAGGTCCCCGCGCTCAGTCCGGTAAACGAGTACTGGCCTGAGGCGTTTGCAGTCGTGGACGGGCCGCCCGAAACCGCAACAGACGCCCAGGGGATCGCCTCACCACTTCCGGAACGGGTCACAGTACCGCTGATGTTTCCAGTCGCAGCAGTAACCGTTATGCTCCAGGTGATCTCCGGACCGAACCACGTCACGCCTTCCTGAACCAACCTGTACTTCTCCGTGTACGTACCCGGAGTAGTGGGAGCTTTCAGAATGAACGTGAAGCGTCCAACCTGACCCTTTGCCACACTGCTCTGATCAACTTCGGTTGGTCTGTGATTGTTGATCCAGTTTCCGGAGTTGTAGAATGGACTTGCCCGGTCCTGTGGACTAGACGTGCCCAGCCTTGTAGCAGCGTGAGACCAAGTACCGGTACCGGTATTATTGAATTCGGCCCACACTACCGCGGTCGATCCGGCCAGCATGCTGGACGGGTACGACTGCGCCCGGTAACTGGAAGCCCATGTCGCGGGCGGTGGCGCTCCTGCTACTACGCCCATGAAGTAGTTCCAGTCCCAGCCGGAGCCCGGATCCCAGTGAGTACCGCCGCAGACGCAGTTGTTGATGTCGAGATGCCCCATAATCCCGGGAGGGCAGTAGCGACGCGTCTTTGTGATCCCCCAACTGTTGCACATGTCCCGGGTCAGGAGGCCGGCACAATCATAGAGGGCCTTGGGATGTGACGAGGATTCGGCATAGCCCTCGTTCTCGATTCCGAGGCAGTAGGAGTTCGCGCATCCCACGTGCCACGCCGTGTAGATCTCCCGCACCATCTGCCATACGCCGCCCGCTTCCGACGTGACATAGTGAGAGGTCACGTTGGAACTGCAGTTCTTCATCCATGATCGAGCGCCTGCAGCGGTGCCTTGGATTGTATGGATGACGACCGTGGTCTTATTGTACTGTGAGTAGGAGAAGTTGCAACTCGGGGCCGGATCCCAGATCGCAGGTCCGTAATCGGTGGACAGGGTGCCTAGCGCTGGAGAGTCCTCCCCGCCCAAAGCCTGAGCATCCACCGACTGGTCAGACGGCCGGTTCCCCGGCGCGATAGCTCCCTCCCGCGGGAACAGGTCCGACAGGTCGACTGCGCCTATCTCCTGCGGTGGGAAGTAGAACCGCTCGCCGGATGTGTTCGTCCAGTCCAGACCTGTGAGCAGTTTCTCATAGACTTCAGCCGCGAAGAAGCGGCTGTTTTCCTCGTCGAGGCCAGCATACTTGATCACTGGCTCCACCCATGCCTGAAGGCCCTGACTTCGGTCTATACCCATCTGATGGGCATAGGCGGACAACACGGCCGCAGCCGCATTGATATTGCCTCTGGCATGAACTTTGAGCAGTCCCGGAGGCATCTTGATCAGATCGGCGCCCTCGCCCAGCGAGTCCGCGCCCATCCAGTTCCTACCTCGGAGTGCCATGACCCCGAAACCGCCTTCGATGGTGGGAGCATCCCCACGGTTTTCGAAGGCGCTGCCGAAGTAGCCGAGAGTAATGAGCAGAGCCAGTGGAACGTCGTGCCTAGCGGCTGCTTCCTCGAACATCGGCATGAGTGGCTGGTTCCATGGCCCACCGGGTTGCGTGGCCATGGTTGTTAAGTCTAGATGGTCTCCTCCCTCCTCAACGGGCGTATCTGCAACGGCAAGTCCGAACGCCAGCATGAGAATCAAAGAGACGCATAAACAAATGGACTTCATGTACTTCACCTCCTGTGTAGATACAATCGTCCCCAAAGTTCGGGGGGTATTACGTGTTGCACGAGCAAATGGAACGTTTGTGGAGCACTTACAAGGAACATGCCGTCCGTGGCACACATCTCCTCCGCAGTTCTGGGGGGACTCTAGTGGGCCCAGCACAAGCCGCTGGATCGGCAAGGAGCCGTTACCCATGAGGCTGATCGCCCCGAGGATAAGCACGAGACGAAACTAATCGGCTTCCAAAGGCATCCCTCCTGACTACAATTGATCTACGGACAAGCGTGGTGCGTGGTGCGTGGTGCGTGGTGCTGCCGGGCAGCGGTGGAGCAAGGAACGGTAAGGTGCCTGGCGAGCATCCAAGCCTAGGTTATACCCTTATTCATTGAAAGTCAACTGTTTCTGGGATTATTTTTTTAAATTTTCAGGAGATGCACAAAAAGGACGGCTTGTCTCTCTTCTAAGTCTGGTAGCGCCAGGGGGATTTGAGGGAATGCAGACGCTTCCTAGTCCCTTCTTACGGAGTATGAAGGCTATGACCTGATTGACGTTCAGGTGCATTACCTTGATGAGTCGGATGAGCTGAAGCCGACTCGCAAAGGGATAGCAATGCAGCGGGATTCCTTCCCGGAGTTCGCGGAAGCTGTGCAGGAAGTCTCCGAGAAGCTGGAGCTTGCCCAGTCGGAAGCGGGGAAAAGCGAATAAGGTAACACAACATGGGATGGGAAACCAGGCAAAGAGGCGGAAGGTACTATATCCGCTCGAAGAAAGTCAAGGGCCGGGTGGTCCGGGAGTATATCGGCGGCGGTGACCTTGGAGAGTTGGCTTCCGCAATGGAGGCCCTCGATAGATGGGAATGCGAGGCCATCGAGCCGAGTTCGATAAGATGCTTGCACGTGCGAAGGCTGATCGAGAAATCAACGCGATTCTGGTACATGACTACTCCCGCTTTTCCAGAGACAGCCTGGGCGCTAGGGTGCTGGTTCGGGAACTGCGGCAGGCTGGCATCCGAGTTATCTCTCTCAACGATCTTGAGGTAGACTCGGAGACAGTCGCAGGCGTCTACATGGAAGCGATCACGTTCGCCAAGAACGAAGCGTATAGCCGGGAAGTGGCATTCCATACCAAGAAGGGGTGTAGAGCGAACGTCAGCACCCGTGATACAGATACAGGCTGGTGCTATAAGAACGGCGGACAGCCACTATGGGGATACCGCTCCGAGAGGCTGATTCGCGGAGAAGAGAAGAAGGGCAGACCGCTCATCAAGAGCATTTGGGTGCCCGATGATCAAGAGGTCGCAGGCAAGCCGGTATCCGAGTGGGCGAGATACTGCCTTGTGGAATTGGCGGCAAAGGGCGCGAACCTGGATGAGCTGAGGGACTTCTGCAATCACAGCGGCATACCCGCTCCCCGGCAGCAGTATTGGG
>DATKWR010000505.1:0-8991 GCA_035529475.1 Sedimentisphaerales bacterium
GTTCGTGCAGAACCCAACCCAAGCGAGCCCGCCGAGGGACCGAGCCGCGAAGTGGTGGGGCAAGCCCCACCCTACGCTTCGGAGCCTAATGAGTCCGAGCCGAATAACGTCAGACTTGACCGGGCGACTTTGTTTCACGCCCAATGCGACGAGATCCTGAAAGAGTTTGTCGATGACAAAGGGATGGTGGATTACAGAGGGCTCAGGCGAAAAAGACTTGAGCTCAGGGCCCTGCTGAATCAATTCGACAACCTGGATCCGAACGAGTACAAGTCCTGGCCCAAAGAAGACAGGATCGCCTTTTGGGTCAACGCCTACAATCTTCAGAAGCTCAAGGTCGTAGCCGACAACTACCCGATCGAACCGGCTTCGCGAATTCTGACGATCTACTGGGGCCCCAGCAGCATCCGTCATATCGAGCAAAAAATAGCAAGGCACAAGTTCCTCGTGATGGATGAAGAATTCACATTTGCAGCCATCGAAAAGCGTTTTTTCCGCGGAGAATTTGACGATCCCAGAGTATTCTTTGCCCTGTCCAACGCCTGTATGTCGAGTCCGCCGCTGCGCAACGAGCCATACTGCGGAAGCCGGCTCGACGAGCAGTTGGACGAGCAGACAAGGAAGTTCCTTGCCGGCCCGCTGGCCTTCCACATTGACAGAGACAAGCGCAAAGTCTATCTGTCCGCTTTGTTTCAGTTGTCGTCTTATGGCAAGCAGTTTGCTGAGAAATTTGCCATCGACAGAAAGTTCAAAGACCATTCGCCTGCGACCCGGGCGGTGTTGAATTTCATTTGCAGCTATGTTTCAAAACAAGATGTTTCTTTTCTCGAAGTGGGCAATTATAATATCGAGTATATGACGTATGACTGGACAATTAATGACGGTTCGTAGAAGGATAGATAGAGATGCCAAAAAAGAAAGTGCGTAGAACTCGTAGTACCGAAACCTACCTTTTCACCAGCGAGTCCGTAACAATGGGCCATCCGGATAAGGTGGCCGACCGCATATCCGACTCGATCCTGGACGCCATGCTCGCCCAGGACCCCCAAAGCCGGGTGGCTTGCGAAACCCTCGTGAAGGCCGACATGGTGGTTGTGGCCGGCGAGATTACAACCAAGGCGATAGTTGATATTCCGGTGGTCGTGCGGCAAACGATCAAGGAGATTGGATACGACAAGCCCGAGCTGGGTTTTCACCACGAGAATTGTGCCGTCCTGGTTTCCATCACGAAGCAAAGTCCCGATATTTCACAGGGCGTGACCGAGGGCGCCGGCCGGCACAAAGAGCAGGGAGCGGGGGACCAGGGGATGATGTTCGGTTTCGCCTGCCGGGAGACGCCCGCCTTGATGCCGATGCCGATTCAGTTGGCGCACTTGTTGACTTTGCGGCTGGAGAAGATGCGCCTGAGCAAGAAACTGCCGTGGCTGCGGCCGGACGGCAAGAGCCAGGTTACGGTCGAATACCACAACCGCAAGCCCAAACGCATTCATACGGTGGTGGTCTCCACTCACCACGCGCCGACGATTGCGGACGCGCAATTGAGAAAGCAGATCATTGAGAAGGTAATTCGTCCCGTACTTCCCAAGCGTCTTGTGGACAAGAACACGGTCTTTCATATCAACCCGACCGGCCGATTCGTGGAAGGCGGCCCCAAAGCCGACTGCGGCCTGACGGGCCGGAAACTCATCGTGGACACCTACGGCGGCAGGGGCCGGCACGGCGGCGGCGCTTTCAGCGGCAAGGACCCGACCAAGGTGGACCGCACAGCCAGCTACATGGCCCGATACATCGCCAAGAATGTCGTAGCTGCGGGATTGGCCGATGCCTGTGAGGTCCAGTTGTCCTACGCCATTGGCGTGGCGGAGCCGATCTCCGTGTTTGTCGATACAGCCGGGACCTCGAAAATCAGCGAGCAGAAGCTGTGCCAGATCATTCGGGACGTGTTCCCTCTGACCCCGAAGGCCATGATCAAGCACCTGAAACTGGCCCGGCCGATTTTTACCGAGACGTCCCACGGAGGGCATTTCGGACGCACCGGGCCGGATTTCACATGGGAGAAAACGGATATGACCGCCAAGCTTCGCAAGGCCGCCGGACTGTAGGTTGGCACTTGGAAGGATGGCTCGCAAATTCCTGAGTTTTTTGCTTGACAAAATCGAAGGAAGTTGGTTTAATAGTACTATTATGAGGCAACTGAACCGCAAGAATACCGGGAACTGGTGGTGGCCTGCAGGATAAATTCCGGCAGGCAAGCGGTCGTTTGCTTCTAACACAATTTACTCGGTTTATGAAGAACGCAGCCTGTCGGAAACGCAGGCTGCTTTTTTTGTTTGTATTTTGGGTGGTTTGAGAATAGAAACTCCAGTAAGAGGTTCGAGGCATGGACGATTACAGACAAATCATACTGAACGCCGACCCCGGCCAAATCGTGCCGATTGTCAAGCGGATCGACATGGCCGAACCTTTGGATTTCTTTGCCCGGATGAGCGACTACGGCCGGGCCAAAAACTGCTGCTTGTTCGAGTCGAGAGAGCACTTGGCCGGCTTCACCGAGCTAAGCTTCGGCACCGCAAAGCCGGCGCTCTACCTGACCGGCACCGGCGCGGACTTCACCATCAAGGCATTGAGCAAAACCGGCAAGCGCATGATCGAATACTTATCGACGGAAAGCCATCCCCAAGCTTCGCTTGAGGCTGCCACCCGGTCCCGCTTCGACTTCTGCGAATCCGTCCAATTCGACGCTCAGTCGATTACCGGCAAAATCAGGCAGCCGCAGGGGTTGGTCGATGAGCAGACGCGACTGAAAACGACCAACCAGATGGATGTCTTGCGCGCCGTGGCCTTCAGTTTCAAGCTGGCGAGCAAGCCCTTTCGTGTCACCTGCGGCTTGCTGGGGGCCTTGAGCTACGACTTCATCGACCAGTTCGAGAAACTGCCAGCCAACGAGCAGGACCTCCTGGGCAATCCGGATTACGAGCTCTATTTCGCGGACAATATCTTCCTGATGGACCATGACCAGCACCAGGGCTTTGTCGTGGTCAATGTGATTATCACCAACGGCGACCGCGAGGCCGCCATCGCGGAGGCCCAGGAGTGTTTCGACTACTATCACAATCTTGCACGATTCGACGTGCCGAAGGCAAGGAAGTTTACCGGGCCGCTGCCTGCCGCTTCGACCGATACGAATCAGGATGCGTATGAAGCGATGGTCAGGACCGCCAAGCAGCATATCGTTGACGGCGATATTTTTCAGGTGGTCCTGAGCCGGACGAATATCGAGCCGTGCCCGGATGAGCCGCTGGATGTCTATAAACGGCTCCGGGTGCTGAATCCCTCGCCTTACATGTTTTATTTGAATACGCCCAACGCAGTGCTGATGGGTTCGAGTCCCGAATTGAATCTTCGGGTCAGCGGCAGCGGCACCGGCACTCGCAGCGTGGAGATCAGGCCCATCGCCGGGACAAAGCCCCGAGGCCGCGTCGCGGGCAAAATCGACGGCGACATAGACTTCCGCTACGAGGCGGAGCTTAAAATCGACCGCAAAGAATTGGCCGAGCACATGATGCTCGTCGATCTGGCCAGAAATGATATCGCGCGGGTCTCGGGGCCGGGCAGCCGGGTGGTGACGGAGCTGCTGACCGTCGAAAAATATGAATCGGTGCAGCACCTGGTGAGCAACGTCAAGGGCCAGCTTGCTGATGGGCTTGATGCGCTGAGCGCGTACCTGGCGACGATGAACATGGGGACGCTCACGGGCGCTCCGAAGATCGAGGCGATGAAAATCATCCGCCGGCTGGAAAGAACCAAACGCGGCTATTACGGCGGGGCGGTGATGTATCTGACCGTGGATGGCCAGTTCGACAGTTGCATCACGATCCGGAGCCTCCAGGTCAAAGACCACGCCGCCTATATTCGCGTCGGCGCCGGCATCGTTCACGACAGTGTCCCAAAGACCGAATTCGAAGAGACCGAACATAAAGCAAATTCCTGCCTGCGTGCGATTCGAGGGCAGTGAAAGGTAATCGTTCTATGAAAAGGATTGTTGGAATCATTTGAGATTGGACGACAGATATGTGCAATAAGAGTGGTTCACATGCAGGAGGCTGCAAAGCTGCCCTCTTCCTGGGGGTCTGCCTGCTTGCGGCGACGGTTCAAGGGGCACAGCAGGAGCAGATCAGACTTGGATCGGACCCTGCACTTTCTCCCGATGGGTCGAAGCTCGCCTTTGCGTGGCGTGGTGATATATGGGTGGTCCCGACGGAAGGAGGGATCGCCCGGCAGATGACGCAGCACCCTTCCACAGACAGCCAACCGGCGTTTTCGCCCGACGGCTCGGAAATTGCTTTTGTAAGCAATCGCGAGGCGGGCAGCCAGGTGTACATTATGCCCGCCGAAGGCGGGACGCCCGAACAGTTGACGTTTCATACCGCTGGCTTCACGCTGGAGCAATGGCATCCGTCGGGCGATGCGCTATTGGTGAACGCCAACCGCGATCACTTCTGGCCTGAGGCGCAGCGATTTTTCAAAATCTCCCGGCACGAGCGAAAGGCTGAGGAGCTGCTCTTTGACGCCCATGGGCAGGACGGTTCTCTCTCGCCCGACGGCAAACGCCTGCTTTTCACGCGAGAGGGCATGCAGTGGTGGCGCAAGGGATACTACGGCGCCCGCGCGAGTCAGATCTGGATGTACGACTTCAAAGCAGCCCGGTACACGAAGCTTCTCCAGCGGGAGACGGATTCGGCGTGGCCGTTGTGGAAAGCAGACGGCAATGGTTTCTATTATGTCGGCTCGCAGAGCGGCGCGTTCAACCTCTGGGAGTATGATTTTGAAACAGGCCGAGAACGGCAATTGACCGAGTTCGAAGATGATTCGGTGGTCTTCCCGTGCATCTCGCGCGACGGCTCTACGATTGTCTTTCGCCATTTGTTCGATTTCTATCGTTACGAACCGGGCGAAGACGGCGCGCCTGTGCGTATCGAGATAACCAACGCCGGCGATTCAGTGACACTCCCGACGGAGCGGCGCATGCTCGATGAGGCGACGGATGTCGCGTTCTCAGACGACGGGCTGGAGATTGCCTTTGTCGCGGGGGGCGACTTATGGGTGATGGATACGGAGCTTCGTGAGCCCCGGCAGGTCACGCAGACGCCTGAACAGGAACAGACCCCCGTCTTTTCGCCCGAAGGAGATTATATTGTCTTTGTCAGTGACAAAGAAGGGCAGAGTGACATCTGGCGTGTCGAACGTTCCGACGCGGAGCTGTACTGGTGGCAGAACGAGGTGTTCGAACTCAAACGCTTGACGCAGGACGCCGATGTCGAATCGGACATCCGGCTCAGTCCCGATGGCTCGTGGATTTCGTTTGTCAAGGGCCTCGGGGACCTGTGGATCATGACACCTGAAGGCAAGAACATTAAGCGCCTGCTGCGCTCGTGGAATTCTCCGGACTACGACTGGTCGCCCGACGGCAAATGGATTGTCTATGCGATAGACGACAACGACTTCAACCGGGATATCCGGGTTATGCCGGTGGATGGATCTGCCGAGGCGGTGAACATTTCCCGACACCCGTACGACGAATATGGGCCCGTGTGGCGGCCGGACGGCAAAGTGATTGCCTTTACGGGAGAGCGCCTGGACCGGGAACAGGACATCTTCTACGTCTGGCTCGAGAAAGAGGAATACGAAAAAGGCAAGCGCGACCGGACGATTGAAAAGGCCCTCAAGAAGATGGATGAAGCTCGCAAGCAGAAGGACGACAAGGCCAAGTCCAAAGGCGATGAGCCCGATGCCGGGTCGAATGAAGAAGAGGAAACTACGGCGGCAGACCGGAAAGCCGAAGATCAGGAAAAAGACCAGAAGAAGGACGCACCGAAGGTCGTCATCGACTTCGAGCGAATTCACGAGCGCGTCCGCCGCGTAGAGATCGCCGGGTCCACCGAGCGAGGTCTGTTCTGGTCGCACGACTCGAAGAAACTTGCCTTCACGGCGACGATCGACGGCAAAGAAGGCACCTATACCGTCGAAATACCGGACGAGCTCAAACCCAAGCTCCTGACGGAAAAGAGGGGCCGGCAGGCGCGTTGGCTCAAAGAGAACAACCAGGTCGTCTGGCTTTCCGGCGGCAAGCCCGCGAGCGTTTCGGCAAAGGGTGAAGAGACTGTCTATGCCTTCAATGCCAGGCAGCAGGTGGAACGCGAGACGCATTTTCTCGCTGCGTTTGACTTGGCCTGGCGGTTGATGCGCGACCAGTATTACGACGAGCGGCTGGGCAATCGCAACTGGGACGCGATTCGGCGCAAATACGGCGAAGCAGCGGCAAAGGCGGTAGATGCCGATAGTTTCGCCATCGTGATCAATTTGATGCTGGGAGAATTGAACGGCTCGCATCTCGGCTTCTCCAGCAGAGGACGGTCCTCCGATCCGGAGCAGCCGGACTGGAACATTGCGACGGCGCATCTGGGTGTGAGGTTTGATTCAACTTTCAAAGGTCCCGGTCTGAAGGTCAGGGACGTGCTGCCGGGCGGGCCTGCGGACCACGAAAAGAGCCGAATCGATCCGGGTGAAATCATCCGGAGCATGGATGGCGTAAACGTGGATCCGGAGATGGATCTGACCGAGGTGTTGAACGGTCCTCTTGACCGCGATATTCGCCTGAGCGTCCAAAGCGGCGAGGGCCAGATGCGTGAGGTCGTTTTGCGTCCTATTTCATACGGTGTGGTGCGGAGTCTGCTCTACGAAAAGTGGATTCGTGACAATCGCACGAAAGTTGAAGGAGCATCGGACGGGGCATTGGGATACGTCCACATCAGCGGCATGAACTGGCCCAGCTTCCAGAAGCTCGAGCGGGAGTTGTACGCCGAAGGGGCGGGCAAGAAAGGCCTGATCATCGACGTGCGCAACAACGGCGGCGGTTTCACGACAGACCACCTGCTGACCGTTCTGACTCAGCCTGCGCACGCAATAACTGTGCCGCGCGGCGGCGGTCTGGGCTATCCGCAGGACAGGCGCGTCTATGCGACCTGGAGCAAGCCGATCACGGTGCTGTGCAATCAGAACAGCTTCAGCAACGCTGAGATATTCAGCCACGCGATCAAGACACTCAAGCGAGGCAAGCTTGTCGGTACGCCGACGGCCGGCGGCGTTATCTCCACGGGCGGAACGCAGGTGATGGATGTCGGCTATCTGCGTTTACCGTTTCGTGGGTGGTTCGTGCTGCCTACCGGCCAGGACATGGAGTTAAACGGTGCCGTCCCTGACTACGTTGTTTGGAATGAGCCCGGCGTGACGCCGAGCGGCGAGGACGCCCAGCTCGACAAAGCCGTTGAGGTTCTGCTCGAAGATGTAGAGGCATGGGAGTCTCGGCCCGCGCCGCCGCTTCGCAAAGCGACGGAGCGGACACGATAAGGATTGGACGCCGATGGAAGATAAAAGAAGAGTTTTGTTCATCGATAATTTTGATTCGTTTACCTACAATCTGGTGGATGATTTCAGCAAGCGCAATTGCCGGGCGACGGTGTACCGGGCCGATACGAGCCTTGATGAGCTCAAGCGTGTGGCCGACGAATTGAAGCCCGATTTGCTTGTGATCTCGCCGGGGCCGGGGACGCCCGACACGGCCGGCGTGTCACTCGAAACCGTCGGCTATTTCAAAGACAAGCTGCCGATATTGGGCGTGTGCCTGGGCCATCAGGTGATTGTGCAGTACTTCGGCGGAAAGGTCGGCCATGCGCCCGAGCCGATGCACGGCAAGCCCTCACGAATCACGCACAACGGAAAGGGCATATTCTCCGGCGTCGAGAATCCGCTCCAGGCCGGACGCTATCACAGCCTCTGTGCGCTGGAGCTGCCGGATTGCCTGGAGAAGACCGCCGAGTTCGAGGGCGTTGTGATGGGAGTCCGCCACAAAGAGCTTCCGATATTCGGCGTGCAGTTCCACCCGGAGAGCATTCTGACCCCGGCAGGCGGGAAGATCATCGAGAACGCCTTGTCGATTGCAAAGGAGATTAGGGCTTAGATTACAGCCGATAGCAAGGAGTCGAAGATGACAACGATCATTGAATACATCAATCCTTTGTTGAAAGGCGAGAGCCTGAGTTTTGAGCAGGCCAGGAGCCTGCTGGACGTTGTCTTTGAAGGCGAGGTGCCCGAGGCTCAAATCGCAGCGTTTCTGACCGCGATGCACATCAAGGGCCTGACGGCCCCCGAGGTCGCGGGGCTGGCTCAGTCGCTTCGCAGCCACGCCGTCAAAGTCGAAGCGGGCATTGATAACCTCGTGGACGTCGTGGGGACGGGCGGTGCGGCGGTGAAGACCTTCAATGTCTCGACGGCCGCCGCTTTGGTCGCCGCCGGAGCGGGAGTCTATGTGGCCAAACATGGCAATCGCGCGATCACGAGCAAGTGCGGTTCGGCGGACGTGCTTGCGGAGCTTGGCGTGCGGATAGACCCCGGCCCGCAGGTCGTGGCCGAATGTATCAGAGAGGCGCGTGTCGGGTTCATGTTCGCCCCGATGTTCCATCCGGCGATGAAGTACGTTCAGCCTATACGCAAGAGCCTGGGTTTCAGGACGGTTTTCAATATTCTTGGACCTCTGGCCAATCCCGCTGGCGTCCCGTCCCTGGTGCTGGGCGTCGCCGAAGAGGGACTTATGCCGGTCATGGCCGAAGCGCTGCGAGTCCTGGGCACGCGGTATGCAATGGTTGTTCACAGTGACGGGCTGGATGAGCTGAGCATAGCGGGAGTGACCAAAATAGCGGAGCTCAAAGAGGGGCGGATTACGAACAAAGAGTTGAATCCGCAGGATTTGGGCATTGAGCCGGCCGATATAGAGAGCTTGAAAGTCGCCGATGCCAGGGCCAGTGCCAAACTGCTGAGAGACATCCTGAGTGGGAGGCAGACTGGGCCGGGCAGGGACATTGTGGTTCTCAATGCTTCTGCCGCGATTATTGCCGGCGGTCTGGCCGGGAATTTTGGCTCGGCGCTGAAGCTGGC
>DATKWR010000506.1:0-14301 GCA_035529475.1 Sedimentisphaerales bacterium
CCAAGAAGATTGCAGAGGTTTGTCAGAAGGTTCTTTATGGTATCCATGCCGTCAAGATAATACAATGAGTCGCATGTGGCAAAATCACGTAAGTCCTTTTACGACAAGGAGGACCGAGTTTTTCGGGTGGACAGGTAGATAGTGCTCAGAGCACGCTGTTCTTTACCAACGGGGATAGCGAAAAAAGAATCCTGCTGCTGTCCATCCTGCCGGAATCGATTCTCAATAGTCTTTGAAATTTCTCATCCATTCGGGCCAATCGCTCGGTTGAACTCCGCCGGCCTTCGTCCAGGGGCCGTTTACCGGGTACTTGCGATGCCACTTGAGCGTCCACAGCTCCTTAAGCCCGACGCTCCTGACCGTCCAATCCATAAAGAGCATATTGGTGCCCGTTTGGTGCCGGTTGATGGCGAAGTGCATCATTTCATTGGCGTAGTCGATCCATTGGCCGTCATATTGTGGGGGAACGATGCGGTTGAAGCCGCGAGACAGTGCAGCGGTTTCGCTGGTACGATAGCAAGGCCCGCCTCCCCGCCACATGGTATCAGCAAAGACAGGTATTCTCGACGCCTGGGC
The DNA here is from genome assembly GCA_035529475.1 of Sedimentisphaerales bacterium. Classification (GTDB taxonomy): domain Bacteria; phylum Planctomycetota; class Phycisphaerae; order Sedimentisphaerales; family Anaerobacaceae. The sequence goes on from DATKWR010000506.1 coordinate 577, forward strand.
AACATCCTTAGTTTTCCAATTCCAGGGGATCGGACGGCCCTGGATCGCGCCTGTGCCCTCGCCGTAATAAAGCCAGTTATTTCCGCCGTAGCTGGCCTCCTCCCGCGAATCAAAAATCCCCCCCGATCCCATGATGTAGGTATGCGTGGAATCTCCATACTCCAGGATGCTGCCTCCGGTTGACGGACGCCGCTTTGACGCCGCGGGGCACAGAAGGATCTTTGACTTTGTCCGGTACTGCGGCCGCAACGCTATCACCCACGTCCCGCGCAGCCAGCCGAGGTTGCCCGCTTCAGAGAAACGGCCATTATTCTCATCGCAATACATGGACCAGATGACGCCCCACTGTTTGAGCAATGCCTGACAGGCAACCGACCTGGCCTGTTTCTTCACGCGCGACAGCGCCGGCATCAATATCCCCATCAGCAACGCAATGATGGCGATCACCACCAGAAGTTCAATAAGCGTGAATCCCCTTCGTCTGCACATACACTACCGACCTTTCCTTTCTAAACACCCTGTCGCTCCCAGTGTTTCACATTCGCCAAATCGAAACAGCATGCCTGCGATCAGAGCGACCATGCTGAAGGCAATGGCTTCTTCAGTGTATGTTTTGCATAAATGACTTTAACCGACAACAGGGTGCGGAGCAAGGAGAGATACTCCTTGCAGGACCTCTCAAGACAATGGTCATCAGCCCTATGGTCCAGAACGAGGGCCTGCGCCGAACAAATCAGTGCAGGCCCCGAACTGAAACAAGTCCCGACTGCCGGCTCCTGCAAGCGGGAAACACGGCCATCATATCGACAACATGTCAGAACGGATTGTCAAACGGCTTAGTTAGACCGGCAAGCCACGCAACTTCCTCCGCTGACAGCGCTTTGTCGTAAAGACGGACATCGTCAATAGCCCCAAAGAAGTATCTGGCGGCGGCTGTGGCACGATACCCAATAGCCATGTCAACGCCAGCCGTGATAGAAAACGCGTCGGGGTCAGTGCCGGGCCTTGTGTTGTCTTTGCCATCCAGCCACAGTTGCACATCCGGATAGGAGATCGTAGCGCCCCGAATCATAGTCAGCGCAACGTGGTGCCAGTTGTCGTCGTTTAGCGTCGTATCGCCCTGCACGTTACCACCCCCGTGCTCGACGCGAAGCGTGCCCTGGTAAAGCCGAAAGTCCACTCTGCGCATGTTGCTGTTGGTACCCCAGCTTGCAATAGTCCGGTCGCCACTGTCGGTCGTCTTGACCCAGGCCGTTATGGTACACGGCTGTTGTACGCCGCTTGCATCGGCCAGAATTCCTTTGTAGCCGGTGATGGTGACGTAGTCGTTCAAACCATCCAGACTGATGGCTTGGCCGACTTTGCCGGCTGCAAAAGCCGGCTCACCCTGGGCTGTGCCGTCACGTCCGTGGCCGGAACTATCGTTGGTATTGCCGTCAAATTCATAATGGGCCTGCAAGCTCGTTGTGCCGGGATCGACCGGCGTGATTAACTGACGGTTGTAAGAATACAGCCGGATCCCGTCGAGTAAGACCATTCCCTGACCGCCAATTGTTCCGATACGCTCAAAGCCAATGGTTAGCGTACTGACGTTGCCCAGATTCACACCGAGCGAGGCCAGGTCAATATACCACATCTGCCACGCCGGTCGCTTCAAGTTCTCGGCATCACTTTCGTATCTCACATTGGCGTTGTTGATCTTCACGTACATCTGCTGTGGAACGTTGTTGGGATCGCCAAAGAACCGCAGCGTCAAGCCTTTAATGCCATACCTGGTCCAATCCTGGCCCGCCTGCAGATCCGCAACACTCGCCGTGACCTCTGAAACGCTGGTCATAGTGTTATCATAGAAAAGCGGCACGGACTGTTTGCCGTCATAAACCACGGTCTTCTCCATCGAGGGTTGGAAGGCCTCGGTATAGCCTATCGTCGAGCCGTTTGTCGTGGTCCCAAAGCCGTCCACCCATGTCTCATAGACCAAGTTGCTGCCTTCTTCCCCGGTCGGAGTGTCGTTGTAGGACTCGAAGTCATCCACCACAAGATGCTCTTGCGTCGAAAGACTCCAGATATCCCCTTGCCAGGTTGTTGGTGTCTCGACATCGTTGACCTCGTCGACGCGCCAGTAGTACGTGCCGGCCAGATCGAGGGAGGAAGCATAGCTGGGCGAGGTTACAGTCACAACAGGAGCCGTCCCATCTATCACGGTCTGCTCATCGGTGCTCAGATAGACATTGTGCTTAGCCGCCTCGCGTCCCGTTCTCCAGCCCAGCGTTACGTCCACGTCCACATCCGTTGCGCCGGAAACGGGATTAGGCTCTTGTGCCCACACGGGGATGCTCAAAAACTGCACCTCGCTCAGGCCGTACTGGTCCAACATGCCGCCGCTCCAGTTGCTGTTTGCGTGAATCCTGACGTACTTTGCTAGCTCGTTGCCGAAATCAACGGTGGTATTGGGCGCATAAGTAGCCGTACCCGATGCTTTGGCAAATTCATAGTTGCCCAGTTGGGTATAGCTGCTTCCGTCGAGGGAATATTCAATGGTAACATCCTTGAGGCCGTACATGGTATTGAGCCCCTGTGCATTATAGTTCCATACCCGCATCTGGTGTAGTTTGTGTACTTTGTTGAATTCATACTGAATCCAGGCCGGCTGCGCCCCCGTCAGACTGCTGAGCCACATAGCTGTACTAACCATTGCGTGCAGGTCATTGGCGTCCAGTCCAGACCCATTGACGGTGTTTTCAGGTCCTTCATCTGCGCTGTTCGAGCTGGAGGCGGTGGCAGTCATGGAGATGCCAGCAATCGGATAAGCGATGGGCTCGATCGTAAATTGCCAGACGTTGCCTTTGAACACCGTAAGGTCCGGCGGGGCGTTCACTTCATCAACACGCCAGTAGTAGGTCTGGCCGAGATCCGGGCGTTCGGGAACGGCGTAGCTGCTGGCACTATGGCGGCCCCGGTACACGCCAGCCAAGTCAACTGTCGTGGTGGCATTGTTGACATCGTCGAAACTGGTGCCGAAATAGACATCATGCTGGTCGGCAAACTCTCCAGGCGTCCAGTTGAGGACCACATCCCGGGGCACATCTGTCGCCTCATTAGCCGGACTGGGGTCAGAAGCCGAGGCAAGGGGAACACCCACAACCACGGTGATCCCGAAGGCATAGGTCCGGACCAGTTCGGGGTTGCTGAAGTCGCCCACCGACTGCCCGGCTTCAGTTGGTTCTATGGGGGCTGCATTATCATGGGCGGTTTTCCCTTCTTGAGTATTTATATAGACCTTGGCGGCTACGCCGTCCTGGTACACACCGCCAAAGACTTCGGTGTCCTGACTCAGTGTGAAGGTTTCAGAACCACTCGCGAAGTCTGCCTTATCGACGCCATCAGTAATCACCGTGACGCGTGGGCCCACCCACACGGTCTCATAGGTCAGAGGGCTGCTGGATGTCTCCTTGACAAGAAACGGACGTATGAAGCCGGCACCACTAATAATTCCAGGGTGGGCCTTGAATACAAACTCCGATACATCGTAGCGGCCGCCTAGCAAGACCGCAGAGTATTCCTTGGTGACATTGAGGCGGGCTGGTGGATTATCGAGACTTCCAGCTGGAATGTCGGCACCAGCACCAATAGTTACCGCCTGGAGTGATGACGCTGAACAAAAGCTCAGCACCAAAACAAGAGAAACTAAATACGTGGATTTTGCACACATCATAGGCCTCCTTCAAAAGAGCGTTGACGGTTGGTGTTCTCGAAGACCACCTGAGTCTACAAGAAGTATACTATATATTAGCATATCTTACTCTTCGCGGCCACCATGCTACTCAATATAATTACGTCAATATTCCTGCCGCATTTAGCCCCGTAGTCGCTTGCAGCACGGCATGTGCGGATCCGCAAAGCTTCTTTCTGGTTAGTAGCGCATGTACCTGTTAGATAAAGACTTATCTCAAGATTAGGTCTTGAATATTCTTTTTGAGGGAGTCGCATCAGGAGGCACTGCAAGTGATCTTCACCCACCATCAGACCGGAATGAATCCGCTGATTTGCGACAGACTTGAGCTGCTTTCTTCTTCTGACTTTGTTCCTGTTGCCGCTTTGGATAAGAGTCGCTGGTCAAGTGAAAGACACGGGTACATAAGAACGCCCCACGTGATATCCGCTGCATCATCTCGATCCCGGCACAGTGATCAACAATTCAAACCAGATCAAGCCGTACCTTTGGCGCGGCTCTCACTATGGATCTCTCGTGACGCTCGCCTCTTTGCGCATATTTCGCGAATCCGGCGCCGAGGGACTTTGCCATATTGCTTTACGGTCTGGACCATGGTCAGAATGTTTTCCAGCGGCGTATTGGCCTGGATATTATGGCACGAGCAACAGATGTACCCCTCGCGATTGCCCCCAAGGGTATTCATCAGATACTGGACCTCTCGGCGTACGTCATCGGGGTTGCCAAACGGCAGCACGTTCTGATTGTCCACACCCCCGTGAAAAATGACTTGATTACCGTATCTTCGCTTGAGTTCTGCAGGGTCCATTCCCGCGCATATATGCTGGACAGGATTGAGCACGTCAATGCCACAGTCAATCAACGGCTGGACGAGCGGTTCTACAGCACCATCAGTGTGGTAGAACACGGTCAACCCGTAAGAGTGTATGAGATCGCACCAGCGAGCCATGCGCGGCATGAGATGTTGACGCCAAACATTGGGTGAGAACAGAAGGCCCCTTTGGCTACCCACATCGTCGCTGACGAATACCATGTCTAAATAACACGACGCTTGATCTAAGAATTTCTTCATCATTTCGGTCAGAATCTGTTCGACACGGTCCAAGATAGCCTCGACCAGAGTGGGATTAAGGGCAACATCCATCATCGCCTGTTCCAGCCCGCGAAGCTGGCAATATATTTCGAACAACGACACCCACGGGCCGATGACGGCGAAGTCCCGACTGGCCTGTTCGGCCCTCCGGACAGCGGAGTCATAGTCGAACCGAGCCGGATCGGGCCAGAAAGGGTAAATGGCAATCTTGTCGGGATGGTCGAACGAAGCCATGGGAGGTTCGACGAACTCATGGTAATTCTCTCTACCGGCACGAATCATCTTCAAGGGCACTCCCCACATTGTTCTAGTCCCCTCGGCGCCTGCACCCGCCTGAGTCCCTTCAATTTCTCCCGATGGCGCCTTATAGTCCACGAAGACCCAGACTATTTTGTCCAGCCCCATCACTTTGTACAGGTCCAGGCTGTTGTCGACTGCGAAATGCTCTTGCAGCTTCCGCTCCACCTCTGGTGTATGCCATAGATCAATGGCTATGCGATCGACTGGCTTGCGACCCAAGATGGCCAATATACGCTCTCTCGAATTCATTCGGCGTCAGGCTCCTGCGAGATCGTTGCCATAGTCGATTGCTTTCTTCATGGGGGCATAGAAAATGCCGGCGTCAAATCCTCCGGCACCATGGAGCAAGGCTCCCTGTAATCGGCTGTCACTCAAGATAGTCACCCTAAGAAACACTCAAAACCTCATTATGGCCCATCTGGCAATCTTGTAGAATTGATTTGTACCGTCAGAATGCGTCATTTGGTATTTGCATTTTGGCAGCGATTGGGCGTATTATTGTCAAATCAAAACCGTAGAGTGAAATTGGTACTTGCATGATTGGCCATCGCAATGCGACAGTCGGATGAGATTCTGTTACGGCAATCTCTGCTCAGGTAAAACTAATGGACAAGAACGATTGGTTTTTCTACTACCTGCCGGTAAGTGATGAGGTCATCCGCCGGGGACTATATCTAACAAGTGCGGGCCGTCAGCATACAAAGCCCCATGGGGATTTCCCCCCCGAACAACATCCGCTGGTCTATCATTTCAAGTGGACAGAGGGGCGGAGACTTCCGGAGTTTGCTCTTGTGCTCTTCACTGAAGGGCGTGGCGAGTTCGAGTCTGAGAAGGCCGGTCCACAGTCAATTCAGCCTGATGAGGTGGTCCTGATCACGCCAGGCCAATGGCACCGATATCGTCCCGATCCAGAAACCGGCTATACGGAACGGTGGATCTGCTTTAGCGGCGAGATACCCCACGACCTGCTTGATCGCGGCTTGCTCGAACCGACCGATATGGTTGTAGGAATACAACACCCAGCAGCGCTTATTGCCCAGTTTGACACGCTCCTGAAGCATGTGCGGCAGTGGCACAGTAGCAACCCGATTGCCACGACTCACCACACGATGGCACTGCTTGGAACTGCACTGGCGATGGCTCATCGAGACCAAGAGCAGCAGAAGGAACTGGGAGCTTCGACCCCTGTCAAAATGGTTGCCTCTGATCCCTTGGTTTCTGAGGCCCTGGACCTAATCTGGACAAGGAGTCACGGCACATTGGAAGTGATAGACATAGTAGCCAAACTGCCCGCCTCACGGCGGACATTGGAGCGACGCTTTGAGGCTGTTTTAGGACACAGCATCCTGGATGAGATCAATACGTGCCGCCTGCATCGAGCTAAACGCCTGCTCAGTGAGACCAATCTGATCATGAAACGCGTGGCCTACCTATCGGGGTTCTCCTGTGCAGACCGCATGCGCCTGACATTCCTCAGATATGCCAATCTCACTCCCAGCGAATATCGACAGAAAACGATGAAGCCGGCTCGGGACTAATGGTATTGAAGCTTGTGTCTCCGGAGCTCGTCGAATGGAGATTCTTTAAGGGCGGATGGTTCAACTGACACGAGGCTATGGCAATTCACTCGTGTCGCAAATAGTCTTGGGCTGTAGGGAATCCCATTGGATATGTGGGCTGGAAGGTGTCCTATGTCAAGACTCTTGCGAAAGCAGGACCACAAGGCTTAAACAGAAGTAAACGCTTGTATGACAACGTTATATGCTGATGTTCTAAGAGACACATGGAACACTGCCTGTGTCCAGATCCTGACCAGAAGAGTGGTATGCGTAGCCGAAATATTGACGCAATACAACGTCATGTCCCATTTGCCTGAGACTGTGCTATGTGGTACCATACCGGCGAAAATGCAGGTGGCTGTCCTGGGTCAATGTGTAATGGGCACGAGCTGTCAGCAAGTTGTTCGGCAATCGGGCGTGAACGAAATTCGCGAAGTGTCGAAGATTCAGAGAATGAGTCGGTCACAGCAAGAGCGGGCGAGATGCCATGGTTTTACATTGATAGAGCTGCTGATTGTCATCGCGATCGTTGCGTTACTTATGGCCATCATGCTACCGGCCCTCGGAAAAGTCAGAGAGCAGGCCAAATCAGCCGTCTGTCTGATGCATATGAAGAGTATGGCTCTATCCTGGGTGTTGTATGCTGATGACAACGACACCAAGTTGACTATGGGGACCCCCTACGCGTTGGCGCATAGCACGAGCGATCCTTCCGGATACATTTTGCCAACTGTAACAGCAGATTTCGCCCCAATGTGGCATCACATGATAGGCTCAAAAGCCTGGGTAGGGACTGAGCTCTCAACTCCGCGCAAGAATGCTCCCAAAACCGAGAAAACCGCGTGCATTGTACAGGGCGCCCTGTATCCGTATGTCAACAACACAGACGCCTATTGGTGCCCGAAAGGAATAAAGGGTGAGCAACGGACTTTTTCGATTGTTGATTCGATGAACGGTACTGCAATCAGAAGCGCAGTGACGATCAAGCGTTTGTCACAGATCAAGTTTCCTGCAAAACGATTTGTCTTCATCGACGAAGGCGTCGCCTCGCCCGGCAGTTGGACCATCAACTGGGACCGTGTCAGGTGGTGGGACCGACCGGGCAACCGGCACAACGGCGGAGACAATTTCGCGTACGCGGATGGTCACGCCGCAAATTACATATATAGAGACCGTAGGACAGTCGAATTTGCCGAACTCCCGGAGAGTGAGGGAGAGGATTTGAAGGACTCCTACGCCCAGAACAACCCGGATTTCGACTTTCTTCAGCGTGGGTGTTGGGGAGAGCAAATTATCCGACCCTGAGCATGATGTGGCCTCGAACATCGCAGGCTCGACCCTTAAGCTTTGGGGTTGTTCTACTGGGCCGGAACTGGGACTAGTAAAGCATGGCTCATAGGAATTCGCACCGAATATCGAGAAGATCTTTCCTTAAGAATAACGTCCTGGGTGTGTCCGCACTCGCTTCCGGATCGTCAGTCAGACATGCCGTGGCTGACAACGGCGCACTTCCGAGTATATCACAGCGGCATTCGTTTCACCCCGAGACCCTCAACTTGAGCCCCGCACGCTGGATATGGTATCCGTCACAGCGCATACTACCCAACACGTTTGTGCTGTTTCGCAGAGAGATAAGCTTGCCGTCCAGACCTGTGAAAAGCCGGGGATGGATCATAGGAGAAAGCCGATACGTGCTCCATGCCAACGGCAAACACGTTCAGCGGGGGCCGGCACCCTACGATCCACGCTGGGTCGAAGCGGATCCGCTGGATCTGGCAGAAGTACTGACCAAAGGCAAGAACGTCATCGGAGCGACCGTTCTCTACTACGGACACGGAGATGGAACCTGGCCAATCGGCAAACCTGGATTCATCTTCAAGCTGGAGGTCGAACTGGAAGACGGCCGTACCGAGACAATAGTGTCTGATCACTCCTGGCAGTCTCACCTTGCACGATGCTGGCAGCCCGGACACTACAAGCGATGGTTCTTGCGGGCGTTGCAGGAGGAGTTTGACGCGCGTTTATACCCTCATGGGTGGACGGAAACTGATTTCCGGGAGAATAAGGATTGGCTGGAAGCGATGGAAATCAACTGCCCGCCCGACAAACCGGCGACATGTTCGAGCCTGCGGGATTACATCAATGATGCCAGAGGCAATCCCGAAATCTCAAATATCCGGCCGCGCTCCATTCCAATCGTCAAAGAGACGTTGGTGCCCGTGAAACGCCTGGCGGAGTCTTTATGGATTGAGTGGATGCGGCCTCCACAAGAGTACTTCGACACCTTGACCCCCAAGGCTTACAGGGTTAAACGCATTGCAGCGGCTGTTGAGAAAGCGCCCGGCCAGTGGTGCGTGCGCTTCAACAAAGGGGATAATATCGGCGCCGTGCTGACGTTTGAACTGCCTGAAGAAATGGTCGGTTTTCCATGCTTTACGATAGACGCACCCGAAGGGACAATCGTTGAGCTAATGTTCCGTGAAGCCCATGAGGAGGGTGGTCCTCCCCTTCTGAATACATTCTTCAATTCATGGGTGCGTTTCATCTGCGCCCAAGGAACAAATCGCTTTGAGACCTTCGACTATGAGGGACTCAAGTGGATTTCACTACACATTCGTAACACCAAAGGCTCCGTAGCCGTAAGAGACGTGGGCCTGCGGAGGAGAACTTACGACTGGCCGCACACGCCTCACATCCAGTGCGCCGACACGTCGATTCAGAAGGTCCTAACTGCCGCTGTAAATACGATCAAGAACTCCTGCATAGAGATTGTGCAGGGCGACAGTGCCCGTGAGCGCCAGCAATACAGCGGCGACTGCGGCCATCAACTGCACTCAATATATTCGACGTTCGGCGAGACGCATCTGCCAGCTCGATACATATCGACATACAGTCAAGGAATGACCGCCGACGGCTTCTTCATGGACTGCTGGCCGGGGGTAGACCGTTTGGCGCGAGTGGGCCAGCGACAAATACAACTCACGGAATGGGGTCCTATTCTGGACCATGGCATTCAGTTCGTCTTTGACTGCTGGTATTACTATCTCTATACCGCTGATACGAAGCCTCTGCGGGAGGCCTATCCAAGATTGCTGCAATTCGGCCGCTATCTCGAGGGACTCCAACGGGAAAATGGCTTGCTGCCTGTTGAACACCTGGGCGTACCGTCGGTCTGGATCGATCATTTTGGGTTCTTGAAGCAGAAGCATAAACAATGTGCCTTCAATTTGTATGCCTCAGCTATGATGTGCCATGCGCTTAGGCCGCTGTGCCGCGTGTTCGGGGACTATGCATGGGAGAAAAGCGTCAAGAGACTTGGGCAGCGACTGTTGAGAAACACGCAAAAGCATTTCTGGAGTGACAAACATAAACTATATGTGGACAATCTTCCCTGGCTGAGTCAGGAGCAGGAGATACGCATCCACGATCGGACGCTGTCCACATCAGTGCTGTACGACCAGTGCCCTGAAGGCCAGATTCACACGGCACTCGAAGCGATGAGAACCTGTCCGGCCAACATGGGATTTTCGTATCCTCCCAACGCCGGCTGGCGCCTCTGGGCGCTTGCCAAGGGTGGAGACATTGGGGTAGTTATCGATGACCTGCGAAACCGATGGGGTTCCATGGTCTCGGTGCACACCAACAATACCCTTTCGGAGCTCTGGAAGGTCGCACCCGATACAAGAAATCAGTACAGCCATTGTGCCGTCGCTCCTTTGTACGTTTTCGTCATGAGTATTGTCGGACTGAAGCCTCTGGAACCCGCTTACCGGGAATTTGAGCTACGCCCCCAGTTGGGCGACTTGGAGGGCGTCGACGTTACGATCCATACGATCAAGGGGCCCGTACATTTCACCTCAAGCGGCCCCAAGGGACGGCGCACGATACGATTCACGACGCCGCCGGACTGTGAAGGCCGGCTGGTGCTTGACGACAGGGAGAATGTTGAATTGCCGGCGGCTCAGGGTGAGACACGGGCTGGCGTCAAGAGTTATGGCCTGCGAGGAAACAAGGAATATGCATTTGTTCTGCGCCACACATAGGTCAGCAGCCGTGGTTTCTTATGTCCCTGCCTCAGTCGGGACATCACCAGAGAAGGAAAAGGCCTGGATATGAAGGAAATGACACCATACGGTTTCCTCATGCGAAGCAAGACAACTGGAATCGCGATTCTTCTGCTGGGCTCTGCCCTCTCACTTGGCAGCGGGGCAGCAGCGATGCCCCAAGCCAAGCGAGGTGAAGATGATCGCATTCTGATTGTGACCGACTGTCTCAAAGCGGAGGTCTGGCCCACGGGATACGTTACTGGCATCAAGGCCGGTACCTTCGTGGATCGCCGGACGAACGCTCGCGACAACAGCTTTGGCCTGGATATTATCGACTTCCTGATGGGGCCAGGCGCTGAAGGCGGGCTCCCTTACGAGTTTGGCAACAAGGTGCATGGTAATATCGCCAAGCACTATGTTGAATTGCCACAGATCTGCACCAGTGCCGGTCAGATCGACGCCAGAATCATATCTGGTACAGATTTTGTGGCCGTGCGTCAATCGTGGAAGTGGACAGAAGCGGCACCGGGGTATCAACCTGGGTCGGCTTGGGAACAGACCATCATCTTTCCAAGGGGTCATAGATACTTCTTTTCCAGTGACCGTGTGCAAAGCATCAATAAGGTTGAAAACCTTTTTCTGCGGACAGATCTGCCGTGCCATATCAAGCACAAGAAGGGGGACACCTTCGAAGAGATATACCTCAGCTATGCAGGCCGCATACCCGCGGATGCCTTCACCGAGGACTTCGCTCCCAACGAGCGATACTTGTATCAACGTGCTGTCAGCCCGATCCCAACGCGCATGATTCGGGCGTACAAGATTCGTGGCCAAGGTATGCCGTGGCTTGCTGGGATGACCTTGGACCCGCAAATAGTCAGTGAAGCATGGTGTCATCAGCGTGGTTACGTCTGTTTCATCCAGGAAATCGGCGGTCTGCCTGTAGAGGTGGGAGACAGCTTCACGGCCTGTTACATCATCGGGTACTTCAATTCCGTCGCAGACATGGAATTCGAGTATGACAGACACAGAGGTTTCACCTCGTTGGCTGTGACCGAGCAGTACTGGCTGCTCAGTGAAGGCGTAATTGTACAAGAGACGGCCAACTGCTACAGAATCGAGACCCAGGGCCGTCAGCCCTATCCTGAGCGTTGGCGCGTACTTGTTCATGGAAAGGGAGAGGCTCTGATAAACGGAAAACGTGTCAAGATCAACGGTGAACATATTGTAGAGGTACCCTGATGAAATCAGCAGCGAGAGAAAGACGAAAGGCTGCAAACAAAAGCATGAAGTTCGCAGGTACTTTGGCGCTGATCCTTTATGCCAATGCATGGGCGGCCAAAGAACCAGTAGGCATTCCCATTTCCTACATGCTCGATAAGGACGGACAGGTCTCACTTGCCGTATACGACGGCGAGGGCCGACTGCTTCGCGAAATCCTGCGCGCTGAGCCACAGGAAGCCGGTCCCCACACGGTTGTCTGGGACGGACTGAAGCAGGACGGTACTGCCGTCGAACCAGGCACTTGTCAATGGAGGGTGCTTCGCACGCCGGGATTGACTACTCGCTATGTCATGATGCTTGGCACGAACGGAACGCCGGACTATGCCGACTGGCCCGGCGACCACGCGGGACCTTCGGCGGTGCTCGTGGACGGCGATGATATGTACGTCGGTGCGAGAGCTGGCGAGACGGTGCCGGTCCTGATCAAACAGAATCTGGCCGGAACCAAGCGGTACTGGCAGTTGCGGGCAAAGGGCGTCCTGAGGATGCGGATGGATGAAGGGAGACTGTACGTGCTCCAAGTAACGGGCGAGGTCCTGATCATCGATCCCAGTACGGGCGGTGAAGTTGGGACTGTAGTATTGACGGCACCCAAGATGCAATTCGACTTCAACCACAATGGCTCAGCCACGGCACCCGGCTGGAAGCCGGTGGCAGTTCAAGAATACACCAAGGCGAACGGCTACGGCTGGGACAACATCAAGGGCATCACGTCCATAGATCGTCATCTGGGCGATCCCATGCTGCGAGATTTCCACGCGTGGAACGTCTCTGAGATGCGGTCGTTTCTGATCGATATTCCCTATGGTCGGTACACGCTTCGCATGCATTATGGTGATTCTGAAGCAGACCACGAGCAGATCGCCCTCTGGATCGGTGCCAAGCAGCAACCGCTTAATCCGGTCTCGGTCAAGGCCGGTGAGTTCAAGACAGTGCAATTGGTGACGCACAGTGACTGGGGCAAGAATGGGACACTGGACATAGGCTTTCGCAACCTGCCCGGCGCCAAGCCGGACTGTATCATCAACGGCATCGAGATCCTCGATTCCTGGGCGCGAATGGATGTGCGCGACGGGCTCATGGTGGCGTGCTTTCCCAACAGCAATCTTGTGCAGTGGATTGATGCCCGAACAGGGGATGTGCTCGACAAGGCAGGGGTTGAAGCCCCACGGGACATCCGATTTGCGGTCGATGGGACGGTCTTGGTGCTTCTGGATAACAGGATTGCCTCGATCTCGCAAAAGGATCACAAGCTCGTAGATCGTATTGCCGGTCTTACGAAACCGGTGGCGATGAACGTGGATCAAGTGCTTGGCGACATCTTGGTGGCCGAGAGTGGTGACAGCCAACGTGTGAAGCGCTTCAGCAAAGACTACGAACTTAGACAGATATATGGCGCCCAAGGCGGTCGCCCCGCGCAGGGTCTTTACGATCAGCCGACCAGTTTCCTTAATATCGAGAACGTCGCCGGCGATGGACGAGGCGGCTTTCTGGTGAGTGAATCCGGCGTTGCACCTCGGCGGACCAGCCATTTCCGTGCGGACGGCACGCTCATTCGCGAATGGTACGGCGGACAGCAGTTCTTTCAGCATACTTGCCCCGACCCTGAGGATCCCAATGTGCTGTGGCTGGACTCAGAACCGGGCTGGGTGATGCAGGTTGTGGCAGACTACGAGGCCAAGACATGGAAGGTCCGGGCTACATATGAAT
>DATKWR010000507.1:0-2968 GCA_035529475.1 Sedimentisphaerales bacterium
GCTATCAAGATTAACAACACAATGTGTTACAACGCGAACACGAGCACGTTCGAGCAGCGGTCCGACAACAAAAACAGGATTGACAACTCGCCGCAAATGACTGTTTCGCTCCTGGGTCAATTGGTGAACGTGGTTGGAGTGAACGAGGCGGATATTACCATTGGCGATCCGGGGCGGATAATGCCGAACTTTTATTACAACATCGTGCACGCGATTTTTCCGAACGTCTGCTACATGGCCAGTCACGGCGGACTTGGACGAACTCAATCGACATTTTCCAGCGTGGAGTTTCACTGGAGCACGTCCGCCGCCTATGGCAAAAGGCAGGATTATATACCACGTTCGTTTGCTGAAGCGGACTATATGATCAACTTTGCCATTCTCAAGAGCCATGACAGCGGTGGAATAACCGTGTGTGGTAAGAACCATTACGGCTCGCTTCTGAGGAATCCGAACGGCACTCTCGGTGGACAAAAGTATGACTATTACGATATGCACACCAGTCTGCCGGTAAACCGCAGGGGGATGGGGCATTACCGTGCTCTCGTGGATCTAATGGGGCACCCCGAACTGGGCGGCAAAACAGTTCTGTATCTTGTCGATGGTCTTTTCGCCGGGCGAAACTGGGATTCACGACCTGTGAAGTGGAACATGGCGCCGTTTTATGGAGATTGGCCGTCCAGTGTGTTCGTTTCTCAGGACCCGGTTGCCATCGATTCGGTCTGCTACGATTTTCTCAGGACCGAATGGAATGATTATCCGCACTATGACGGCGCCGACGACTACCTGCACGAGGCAGCGCTGGCCGACAATCCCCCATCGGGGACATTTTATGATCCGGGCCAGGACGGCGTCGGGTTGGCCAGCTTGGGGGCACATGAGCATTGGAACAATTCATCGTCAAAACAATACTCCCGCAATCTTGGTATGGAGGTAGGTATCGAATTGACTTCACCAGGGCCCGCGGACTTGAACGGTGACGGCAACGTAGATTCCGAATTAAGGGCCTCGACTCCCAGCCCGGCTGATGGGGCAATGATTGGGCAAGCGATTGCTGTTCTTAGCTGGGCGCCGGGGCATAAGGCTGTTGAGCACGATGTGTTCTTTGGCACCAATTTCGACGATGTGAACAACGTTGACCTATTTGATGACACTGGGATGTATCGTGGACGGTGGATTGAAGCCAGCTACGCTACTGAGGAGCTCGATCTGTATAAGACTTACTATTGGCGAATCGATGAGATCAATGATCTGGAAGCGGATAGTCCGTGGAAAGGTGACGTCTGGAGCTTCACAGTAGCTGATCATGTAGCTGTGGAACTTAAAGTCGCCTCCAGTGAAGATGATGCCTATGCCGCCGACAGCAGGCTTCAGAACTTGGATGCTGACTATCTCAAAGTCGGCTCTTCCTCGTCTACAAATCCTCGTTGTTACTTGTCCGGCATGGTTTTCAACGATTTGAATATTTCACAGGGAGCCGAGATTGTCAGCGCGCATTTAAAGATACGATCGTATAACAGTCGCCTCACCGACACCGTTTACGGCACGATTGAAGCGGAAGCTGCCGATGATGCAGATGCCTTTGGCAGTTTTCGTCATATTGGCTCTTTGCCGATGACCATTACTTCAGTGGACTGGATTCTTGAAGAGCCCTGGTCGGCAGACACGTGGTACGAGAGCTCCGATATTGCCGGCGTGATACAAGAGGTAGTTGACCGGGCCGGCTGGTCGGCGGGCAACTCCTTAACGCTGCTCTTCAGCACGAGTTCTGAGGGCGATTACCGGAATTTCTCTTCATTTGACCACCACAGTGATTGGTCGCGGTAGGGACCCCGGTTGCCCATGTATTTCGCGACGGTAGAATCCGCTGCTTCGAAGCCGAGCAATTTCAACTCTGATTGGATTCTGGGAGCGCCCCAGGTTGGGTTCTCTCGGGACATCTGCCGAATCAGATCACAGACCGCTTGGGTGATCTTTGGCCTTCCTACTGTGCCAGCTTGGGACTTGCGGCGCCAGTACAGCTTGAATCTGTGGCGATGCCATTTGACCACGGTCTCGGGTTTGACAATGATCAGCGTGGATTTCCAATCAGGTCAGACTCGCGATAGCCACGCCCAGAACCGCCTGTCTCTGTTTTGCAGCGTGGGCCGTTTGATGGTCCGTTGCTGGACAGCGAGCTGCTGGCGAAGCGCCAGATTATCGAGGATCAAGTCCCTTCGACGAAGGAACAGATTGCGAAGTACGAGGAAGCATACCTTGAAAATGTTCATGTTGGCCGACCCATCCCGACTCCGGTGCCGTTTGTCATGGTTTCACGAGAGCCGGCAATTCTACGTAAGTTCCTGAAAATTAACAAGAACGGAGTTTTGGACAGGGACAGCCCTTTTTCAAAGTGATCGAAGACCTATCCCGCATATCAGGGCCTGCAAGCTACTGCCAGCACTGCACCTCGCCGTTCTTTAGCGACACAAAGACTCTGCCACGAGCTGCGCTCATGCCGTCAAAGACAGGCATTGCGTCCAGACTCTGCTCTGATACAGTGCTGCCGTCTGTCGTATCTACTACCCGGAGCATCACACCTTTCTCGCCTTTGAGCGATGCCAACGATTCTTCTTCATTAGAATAGGCAAGAATTCCAACCTCCTTCTTGCGCAGATCCGGAGGACCGGCGACAACAAGCTTGCCACCGGTCAAGACCATAGCCCGTACAATCAGGCTTTGTTCATCAGCCCAGAACGGTGCTGGTTTCGACGGCCTCTTCGCAGCGGGTTGCGGATCCGTCTGTCCCTTCTCTCTTCTTGTCTCCGGCAAGCCAGTAACCATCAAAACTTTTCTTACCCCGTAGAGATGATAATCGTCAGCGTTATGGCCGGTCGCGGCCGAGGCAATCCTTACCCTTCCATAACCGTAAGCACTATTATCGTCAAACGTTATTATGCGCCCGAAGGTTGTCTCATTCCCTGACGCC
>DATKWR010000508.1:0-4863 GCA_035529475.1 Sedimentisphaerales bacterium
GCCCGCCAGAAAGAATTGGGTGGATTCCTGTCGGACCACCAGGGCGCCATCAATAGCCACGACGCAGCAATCAAGCACAACGAATCGATCGCCAAACAGCTTGAAGAGCTCGAAGCAAAACTCGGCATGCTCAAGAAGAACGTCAAGACGGTTAATCTGCCAAACGGCAGTGAAAACCTGCTGGGAGATCTGACAAAAGAACGTGACGAAAAGCAACAGAATCTCGCAAATTACGACCGCTACACGGAGGCTAAGGAGCAGTTCGCGCAAGGATGCAAGCGGCGTAACGCCCTGGAAGTGTTGATCGTCGAAACTGACCGCATCGACACTGCCCTCAAGGACGGCGGACCTGTAAAGAGCGCAATCGCAGCAGGTGGAAAGAAACTGCCGATCAACGAAAAGCTCTTGAAGCTCTGGGGCATGGAGGCCCTCGAGTGGTCCGATGCAGGTGAGATTTGGCTGCGGAAGACACCCATTGAATACGCCAGCACGTCCGAACAGTTCCGAGCGGCATGTGTCATGGGCATGGCCCTGGCGGACATATCGGGGATTAAAGTCGCCGCAATTGACGGCTTCGATATCCTGCTCAAGGATAACCGCAACCGCTTCATGCAAGTCGCGTCCGAGTGTGGTTTGAACAACGTCCTACTCTTCTGTTCGGCCGAGCCGGTACCGAACGGATCAACGCCGAAATGGCTCGAAATCTTTAAGGTCGAGGAAGGCAAGGTGGCAAAGATTTAGACAGTCTTTCTTCCGAGGTAGGCGCCCACTGCCGGAGTTACCGGGCGCCTGCCTTTTATTACGAAAATTGCATTGAGAAAAGCAGGCAACGAGGGATCGCATGTACGTGATAAGGGAGTGGCGACAGCGTTATGAAGTCAATGAAAAAGGGCGTCCAGCATCGCCTGGAGATAGGCTCAGATCCGGGCCGTTATTGTTCATCCGGAGCAAGGTTTACGGCCACAGTCAAAGCGCCGGATTCGCAGCGATGCAACGAATAGCTGGGGGCCGAGCATACGAGGTTTTTGGCGTCTTCCAGAAGCTCTTGGAAATTGCGGGGCAATCCGATAAGGACACTCGCGGAGTTTTGTTGGATCATCGCGGAAAACCTGCGGACAACTCCGACCTTGCCCACATGCTCAGGACGAAGCAAGATGTTGTCGATTATGCGATGCGGATCCTTACAGATCCAGACGTTGAGTGGGTTGAGGAAATCGATTCCCGGAAAATCCGGGAGTTCCCGGAAAAAGCGGGAAGGGGTAATTGTGGAAAACTTGTGGATAACTCGGTGACAAATTGTGGAAAACTTGTGGATAACTTTTCTTCTCCATCTTCCCAAAATAACGAGAGGGGTCAGTTAAGACAGGTAAAAAACGGGGCGCAAGTGCACGAAGAAACAGGACTTACGAAGGAGGGGCAAGCGAGTTCCCGGAAATTCCCGGAAAAAGCGGGACGCTTCTTGAATACAAACCAATACAATACAAACCAATACAATACAAACCAAACCAATACAACCCCCCTAGACTCTCTCTCTAACCGTGACGTTGACGGGGCGTTTTTTGATCGGTTCTGGAACGCATACCCGAAGAAGGTCGCAAAGGCAACGGCGAGAGAGAGATTTGAGGGGTTGAATGTTGATTCTATTTTACTTGAGAGAATGCTCGCTAAGATCAAGCTGCTGACGGAGACGGAAGAGTGGAAAAGCGAGGGCGGGCGGTACATCCCGAATCCGGTCAAATGGCTTGAGCGGGAAGGGTGGGAAGATGAGGTTCCGGAGCCGAGGAAAAAGCGGAAAACGCCACAGGAAATTATCGACGAATACGATGCGGCTCGGGCTCGCGACAACGCAAAGGCAAAGGTAACACCATGACGTCAGACGATGCTGATAGGATCATTACGGAAATCTTCCAAAAGCGATGGCCGAATTGGGAGTTGGACTCCGAGGAAGTCAAGTTGTGGCGGGCGCAATTGAGGCGTTATGAATACGAGCCGACTGTGGGGGCCATCAACGATTTCTACATGAACGTGCCTACGGGCAGAAAACCGCAGGCGTACAAACTGGCAAAGGCCATCAAGACGGCCACGGCCCCAGGCGAGAACAGTGAGAACCCGCCGCTTCACGTCTACACGATCGTCAAGAAATCTCAAATCGGAACGCTGATCGGGCGGCATGGATATGATTTCGCCATCAATCGCAACGATCTGCCGGAATACCCGAACGAGATGGAGAATCAGGCGGAGTATGCGCGGCAGCGAATCCAGGAGCAAAGAGGCGAGGAAATGGTCGTGTTGCAGCAATGGGGGGAGTATTACGACGACGGGGAGGGCCGAGAGCCGGCAGAAGGAACCGAAAGCAAACAAGCGGAAAGGAGTCAATCATGCAGTGGGAACTTCTGGTAGTGGTGTTCTGCATAGGTCACTCGATGGGCGTGGCTAGTCTGGCAATCTGGATTGCTTTGCGGACACGTAATGATCCGGCGCCCCAATGGGTGCAGTGTGCCGAGTGCGGGGAATGGGTGGAGGCGAGCCATAAGTGCTCGCGAATCGCTGAGAATTGTGAGCTACGAGTCTGAGACTTGCGGGCTAAGGAAAAAGGGCGGGCAACATGACTTCGATACAGTTTTTTGTACCAGGGCAGGCGCGGCCGGCAGGCAGCAAGAGGGCGTTTCATCACAAAGCCACAGGCAAGCTCATTATAACCGCAGCAAACCCAAAGCAAAAAGAGTGGATGGACTCGGTGAAGTGGCACGCGATCAAGCACGTCGGCAGGATGGTTCTGCTGTCCGACGCTGTGTGTCTCAAGCTGACATTTCTCAGGCAGCGGCCAAACGGCGACTATGGGACGGGGGGCAACGCCGGCGTTTTGAAAGCCTCGGCGCCGCTGCACAACATCAAGGTGCCCGACCTTACGAAGTTGACGCGGTGTGTCGAAGATGCGCTGACGGGTATTATCTGGAAGGACGACTCGCAGGTGATCGGTCAGCGAACAAACAAGCGTTACGCGCGCGGGGATGAAATCCCCGGCGTAGAGATATTGGTTGAAACAGTGGAAACGAAAGGGGTGCCTGACTATGGCAAAGAAGAAAAGCAACTTAGTCTCTTCCGCTAATGATGTCGGAAGCACGATCAACACGACTGCGATCGTGAACCAACTAACAGTCGGAGCGCACAAGGACAGGATCAGCTTCACCGCGCTGAATCTGGAGCCTGAACAAAATGAGATTGTGGCGGATATGGTCAAGAACGAGCGATCGGTGCTTATGACGATCGCTATTGACGGGGCGCCCGATCCTAACTTCCCGCCGATCCAGGTGTCGGGTCAGATGAAGGGCTACAAGATCGCCAAGACGTGTGACTCGCCGAACGTGGTGAACATTCAATTCAGCTCGAATCAAGTGTCGCAGTTGACCGGGTATATCCGCGGAGAGCATATCATCCTGCTCAAGTTTACCGAAAAGGAGCCGGGGTTTGATTTCGAGGGTGCGGACGCAGGGGACGTCGGGGAGTAAGCGATGAAAGAGACACTATTTGACGTCACCCCGACCTGTTCGCGGCGCGGCGGCGACACAGAGGCCGTGAACATAAACGGCGCCGATTACAAGCCGGCAGGATGAGTGAGATACCATAGTGTGGATAATTCCCAAGACATCACGGTTTTGTCACTTTGTAGAATGGAGACGGCTATGATCCGATTTTCTCATAAGATGGAGATTGAGGAAGTCATTGTTTGTCTTGTCGCCGTCGATATGGTGGACGTCCCAACCCTTGGGAATAGCTTGCATAGAAACCCATTTCCATATTGCTCTGTGCAGCAAGTCCCGCTTGCCGTTTGTTCTGGCGTAGTATCCACTTGTGCGGCGAGTGTAGCGATGCCCTTTGAAGAAGATAAACGGCAGTGGCTTACGGTTATCACGCAAAGGGAGAGATCGACGCTCAAAACGCTTGTAAACTGTCTGTCGCGTCACGCCAAACGCCTTGGCGACTTGGGCCAAACTGAATCCATCTTGGTACAACTTGTGCATTTCGTCTGTCGTTTGAATGTCTGGTTTGCAACTCATATTGGTATCGTATCCGAAAGGCTGACAGGTGTCAACTAATAATGTGGATTATTCCAAAGAATTTACTTGTATCAGCTTGTGTACGGGATATGCTGGAATCGAAATGGGAGTCAGACGAGTTATCCCAAATTTGCGAACAATCGCTGCTTGTGAGATCGAAATGTATGCGATCGCCAACCTTTGTGCGAAGATGGAAACAGGGGCATTGGAGCCGTTTCCTATTTGGACGGACCTTAAAACCTTCGATGGACTCCCGTTTCGTGGAAAGGTGGACATCATCATGGGTGGCTACCCGTGCCAAGGTTTTTCGGTCGCCGGAAAAAGACTCGGAACCGAAGACCCTCGACACCTTTGGCCGGATATTGCGAGAATCATCAAGGCAATTAGACCTGTTTGGTGCTTCTTCGAGAACGTCCCCGGACACCTTACCCTCGGATTCCCCGAAGTTTATTGCAGCCTACGAGACATGGGTTACTCAGTTGAGGCAGGCTTGTTTACAGCGGCAGAAGTCGGCGCTCCCCACCGAAGGCAAAGGCTGTTTATCCTGGCCCACGCCGGACAGCCTAATGGACACAGACTTGAACAAGAACGCAAACCGGAAATGCTTGGGCGGGGCGAACACCCTAAAATCGGCGGCAAACCTGAACTGGCGAACACCGGCAGCAGACCCCGCAGCAATCAAGACGGACAAACTCGAAGGAGATCTCGGCAGCCGGATGTACAACAAGGAGACAGGCAGGCTTGCCCAATACGGTTTAGAGCAGCAAGTCAACTGGGAAACGCCGACCGTGAGCAGCGGCGGGTA
>DATKWR010000509.1:0-6933 GCA_035529475.1 Sedimentisphaerales bacterium
GTCACGTCGGCGATCAATTCCACCGTCGCCGGAGCTCTCTTGGTCGCGACGACGGACCTTACCCATTCTTTGTGCACCTTGTCGGGACTCATGGGGGGATTGCTTCTACCTCGGATGGTATCGATGAACCAGAAATAGCCCATAATCCGGTGCCTGTCCTTACGGTCGCGCTCTGCCGTCGGCTCGGGGGTCGCGTAGCTCTCGGGCGTGCCCGCCGGCAAATTGTCTCCATAGCGCCAGAAGATGATGTTGTCCCTCTGCCGCCATGAGGGGCAATAGAAAATGTGTCGATCAAAGGCGCCGGTCTTGAGAATGATGTCCGTCGTCCAATATGAAACGTCGAACAGCCAACGATCGACCTCATTCAGAGGCAGCTTTCCGTCGTAGTCATTGGCATAGAGGAACAGGCCGAGCGCCGTGTTCTTCTCATTCTGGCCGCAGACGGATCGTCGCCCCTGCTCGCGCACAACGCCCAGCGCAGGCAGGAGGATGCCCAGCAGAAGGGCGATAATGGCAATCACAACCAGAAGTTCTATGAGGGTAAACCCTCTATGCCTGTTCATTCTACTTGATCTTCAGCGCATCCTTTTCGGGCAATTTCGGAAAAGCTGCATGAGGCTCGGCCTGATACCAGAATGCGACCGAAGAAAGGTCATCCTCCAGAGGCAGATATCTTCCTTCGCTCTTCCACCCGAGCGCTTGTATCGTCACTCTCAGGTCTTTCTCAAACCTGATGGGGTCCATGATGTGCCAGCGGTACAGGCCGAAACGAGGCTGCTTCTCCGATTTGATCACCTGGGGCATGCCTGCGTAGGCGGTGTTGAATTCCTGGTACTCGCGCGTTCCCGGGTTTTCAAAGCCATAGGAGCCGCAAAAATAATCTTCGGTGCCGGTTCCGCAGATCGTCGGGAATTGCGTGTCGCCATCCATGAAAAACTTGATCTCTCCCTCGCCCCACCAGCCGGGACTGTTCGAGCCCCACGTCATGTACGTTCCGACGTAGTGGCCCTGGCCCTGCACGCCCTCAAGAATGGTGTAATCCTGCTTATCGGGGAGCGGATTGACCCGGCGAAACTGCGCATGAAAGTAAGCCATGTCTTCCGAGACGTCCGTCAACGTGTAGTCAATCTGGTAGTAGAGCACCATGGGCTTGGCATCGGTATTGGTCATCGTGATCTTGAAACCCTTGCGGAACGGCATCTGCCAATAGCAGTTGAAGCCGCTGCCCGGGTTCACGCAGACCGCCAGCGAGGTAACGGTGGTGTATTGACCCATGCCGCACGCGAAGAAATCGCCCGCGGGACATTCGACCGAGGGAGTCTCTTCGCCGTCCCAGTATATGCGCAGAATATTGAACCGATTGTTCCCGGTGGGAGTCATCCAGATGTGCTGGATCGCCCCGGCGTCTTTCAGATCGGCCATCACGAACGTCTGACCTGCGTTAATTCGCACCGAGGGAGAAATCTTCCAGCCCTGGCCCAGCTCACGGGCCGCCTTCGCTCCGGTCCCTTCGGTGGCCATGCCGCCTTTACCTTTCTCGCCGGTGAAGTTTTCAGGGCTGATCGAGCGCGTTTGAGCGTGCGACAGACGAGCGAGATTGCCGAGGTTCATGTCCAGCCCGTTGAATTCCCGCCTCTGCCCATACAGCTCGCCCGCCGAGAAAACCACGAACACGACCACGCCAGCCGTCCAAATATGCGACATCATGCTCTTTTTTGTTGTGCGTTTCATGATTTGTCCTTTCCTAATTTGGTATTCCTTACGGCCTGTAGCTTATCAATGGTACTCCATTGAAGCAAGAGTCAAAAACAGAAACCGTGGCTGCCGCAGCGAAGATCACGAAAGGGGATTTGACGGGCGATGTTTGCTTTTCCGTCCGCGCCTTGATAATATTCGGCAGTGTCCTGTGAGCTTGGATTTGCCCGCCACGCGGGTCGGCGGGCTTACCTGAATCGAAAGGAGCTGTCATGACAGAGTCAAACGCGAGACGCCGATCCTTATCTGCACTGATGACGATCCTGCTGGTCTGTGGCGCTGCGGAGTTGCCGGATAAGACGGCTACCGCGACAGCGCAGGAACTCAACAGCAAGCGGGTAGCCGAGATTGCCGGTATGCTCAATGAGAAACCGGCGGGCTTTGGCGTGCCTATCGGCAATCGCAGGAGCTGGGGGGAACTGGCAAGGAACGAGTCCTTCGCCGCCGAGATTTCAGACGCCGAAAGGCTGCTGTCGGAACCGATTCCAGAGCAGTCCGACGATCTCTATCTTGATTTTTCACGCACCGGCAACCGCACGCGCTGGCAAAAAGTCAGCGGGCAGCGCCGCGGGAGAGTCCCGACTCTGACTGTGGCCGAATGCATAGAGAACAAGGGGCGTTTTCTTCCTGCGCTTGCGGAAATTGTCCGCGTGCTGTGCTCCGAACGGACGTGGGTGATGCCGGCCCACGATGCGAAGCTCACCAACTTCCGCGGCGAAACCGTTGACATTGACCTGGGTTCTTCTGCGCTGGCCTGGTCGCTGGCGACCGCCGACTACCTGCTGGCCGATAAGCTTAGTCCCGAGATTCGCCGGCTCATTGCCGAGAATCTCGAATCGCGCATCTTCCAGCCTTATCGTGATATGGTGCTGGGCAACCGCCCGAAGAACTGGTGGATGACGGGAACGAATAACTGGAACGCCGTCTGCCTTGCGGGCGTGACCGGTGCGGCTCTGGCGGCAATTGACTCGCGCGACGACCGGGCGTTTTTTGTCGCCGCCGCGGAGCATTATTCGAAGAATTTCCTCGAAGGCTTCACCGACGACGGCTATTGCTCGGAAGGCCTGGGCTACTGGAATTATGGCTTCGGCCACTATGTCATGCTCAACGAAATGATTCACCAGGCGACCGGCGGCAAAATAGAGCTGCTCCAAGAGGCGAAGGCAAAACAGGCCGCCACGTTCGGCTCGAAAATCGAAATCATCAACGGCGTCTATCCCGCCTTTGCCGACTGCTCGATCAGCGCCGAGCCTGGCTCACGGCTGATGTACTACGTGAGCCGGCGCCTCGGTTTGGGCCTGAGCCGGTGGGAGCAAATCGACCCGGTCTCCGCCGGCGGCTCTCTCTATGAGAGTATGATGTATTCCTTTGCCAATGCAGCGAGCGAGACACCGCCGATTCTGAGCGACTCGGAGGGTCCGGGTACCCGATCCTGGTTCGACCAGGCCGGTGTCCTGATCTGTCGGCCGGCTGCAAATTCCGCCGCTCGCATGGCAGTCGCTCTTAAGGGGGGGCATAACAACGAGCACCACAATCACAATGACGTCGGCTCCTTCGTGGTGGTGTTGGGCGATAAGGCGTTGCTGCTCGATCCCGGCGGCGAAGTCTATACCGCCCGGACGTTCAGCAGCCGCCGGTACGAGAGCAACGTGCTGAATTCCTTCGGCCATCCCGTCCCGCTCGTGGCCGGCAAGCTGCAGAGAACCGGGAGCCAGGCCCGTGCCCGCCTGGTCGGCCAACGCTTCACCGAGGATGCCGACATACTGGTTTTTGACATCGCTTCGGCTTACGATGTCCCGGAGCTTAAGAAGCTCCAACGCACCTTTGTCTATTCCCGCATCGGTGCGGGTTCTCTGAGCGTGACCGACGAAGTCGCGTTCTCAAAGCCTTGCGATTTCGGCACAGCTCTGGTGACATTCGAGGCGTGGCAGCAGCTCCGTGACTCATCGCTCGCAGTCTCCGATGGGACAGAGGCCCTTCGCGTGAGCATAATGGCGACGGGCGCCGGATTCGAAATCAAGCCCGAAGTGATACACGAAGACCTCAGCGCCCGAAAGGAACCCACTCGCCTGGGCATCAATCTGACCCGGCCCGTGACTGAAGCCCTTGTCTCGCTGACCATCACGCCGCAAGAACAGCGTGGCGCCGTGTCTGACGCGCGAACCGCCGGCGCGGCTGGCAAGCGGTAAATCCGAACATTCAATTTGCCGACAGGAGAACACACATGAAAGCAATGAATCGAAGGAGATTTCTGAAAGGGTCGGTTGGCGCAGCGACGACCTTCACCCTGTTGTCCCAGACCGGAAGTCCGGCGGCTCAAAACAGGGTCATCTTGGGAATCATGGGTGTCAGCGGCAGGGGACGCGACCTTCTGACGAGCCTGGTGAAGAGGTCTGATGTTCAGATCAAGTACATCTGCGACGCCGACAGCCGATGCTATGGCCCCGCGGCGGAGATCGTCGTCGAAGGCCATGACTACAAGCCGAAATTCGTGCAGGATTTCCGAAAGATGCTGGACGATCCGGAAATCGATGCGATCGTGGTCGCCACGTCCGACCGCTGGCACGCGCTGGCCACAATCATGGCCTGCCAGGCGGGAAAAGACGTTTACGTGGAAAAGCCGCTTTCGCTGAGCATCTGGGACGGCAGAAAAATGGTCGAGGCGGCCCGGAAGTACCGCCGCATCGTGCAGGTCGGAACTCAGAGCCGCAGCGCACCTTACACAGAAAAGGCGGCTGAATACATCCGCAGCGGGAAACTCGGAGACGTGCATTTGGCTCGCGTGTTCCTGATGCAGGAATCCGGCCCGATTCAGGTGGCTGACGTGCAGCCGGTTCCCGACAGTCTGGATTATGATTTATGGTGCGGCCCATCCCCTATGCTGCCTTATCGCCCGGGCAGGTGGTTCTGGCGGCTGTGGGATTTCTACGTAGGCTATATCATGGCCGACATGATTCACCAGGTTGATCTGGCCCGATGCCTGATCGACAAGAAATACCCGGACACTGTATGTAACGCCGGCGGCGTGTATCACTTCAACGACGGCCGCGAACAGCCGGATACTCAAGTCACGACGTTTGAGTTCGGTAAGCTTACCTTACTGTTCGAGGCTTCCCTCTGGTCGCCTTATATGCACCGAATTGTCCACCTGCAGGACAAGGCAAAGTTTCCCGACTGGCCGTTCTGCGCGACAAAAGTGGAGATATGCGGCACTCGGGGGAGCATGTGTTTCGGCAGGCACGGCGGGGGATGGCAGGTGTTTGAAGGCGATGAACGCACTCGGGAAAGCAGGGCGGTGGTCTCGGAGCCGTCGAGCTTGAAGTTCGGCAGTATCGTCGACGTGCATTTCGAGGACTTCATAAACTGCATTCGCACCCGAAAGATGCCCGGAGCCGACGTCGAGCAGGCTCACCTTTCAATGGTGCTTTGCCATCTGGCCAACATCTCCTACCGAGTGGGAAACCGCAAGCTCAGGTTTGACGGCGCAACGGAGATGTTTGTGAATGATGCCGAAGCCAACAAATACCTGAAGGCCAATTACAGAAAACCCTGGATTGTGCCCGAGCAAGTGTGAAAGCGAGCCGTCCCAAGAAAGGCTTGCGTTCAAGCGGGAATGGTCCGACGCGAAATTCGCCCGTTGTTTAACGGACCGTGTATCGGCCCGGCCGGATTAGCTCTATCGACCCGATGTTTTTACGGTGCCTCGCTCCGATAGTTCAAGAATGCACTTGAGAATGTCTGATCTGCTGATGAC
Source organism: Sedimentisphaerales bacterium (assembly GCA_035529475.1). Taxonomy (GTDB): domain Bacteria; phylum Planctomycetota; class Phycisphaerae; order Sedimentisphaerales; family Anaerobacaceae. Next base: position 5,510 of record DATKWR010000509.1, read on the forward strand.
TCCCGCCAGTTTGCCGTTTGATGTGACCGGCACCCTTCTGATGGAGTTGTCTCTAAGGCAGTAGCACACATCCAATAGAGGTTCATCTTCTTCAAAGTGAATGACGGGTTGGGTCATGAAATCATTCACGGTCCTGTCTTTTTCGTCTTCATAGGTGTGGAATAATCGCAGGACGTCCTGTTCCGAGAGCATTCCAACCAACGTCATGTCGTCTTCGACGACGGGGACGCCGGTAACGTTGTTCTGCACCATAAGTTTGATGGCTTCGAAGACGGGCGTGTCCTTCCTTATGCAGATAACATGCCGGGTCATGATGTCTTTGGCTTCAAGCATTACAGGGCCCCCTTTACGCGCATTCCTCGAATTAACCTGATATGGCTTTCCAGCTTTGACTAAGTTCTTCCACCAGACCAATGACCTCGCGAATCATCTGAGGATCACGTTTTATGTTGGCCTCACAGAGACGTTTGTTCATAAACAGGTACAGTCGGCGAAGATTCGACGCGATCTCGCCGCCGGCATCCATATCGAGCACGGCATTGAGCTCGTTGATGATATCCTGGGCCTTGTTGATGTAGCGCCCCTTTGCCTCGTAGTTGTTCGCTTCGATCTCCCGTATGGCCAGTTTCATGAACTTGATGGCGCCTTCGTATAGCAGCACGATGAGACGGCCTCGGCTCTGTGTGGTGACCGCGTTGTCCTGATATGTTTTGATTCCGTTCATGGTATCGCTCCGTTATGTCCGTGGGAGGATCGTGTTCCGCCGGCACATGACACACAGGGGGAGATGACCGACCGCTTACACATCAGTCATCTCCCTCGTGAATCATTCAATGAACCGACGGTCCTGTTATCTGAGCAGGCTCAGTGCCATCTGAGGCATAGAGTTGGCCTGTGCCAACATGGCGACGCCGGCTTGTGAGAGCACTTGCGTTCTGGTCATCTGGGCCATTTCCGTGGCTACATCGACATCCGAAACGCGGGATTCGGCTGCCAGCAGGTTCTCCGCCTGATTGTTGATAACCGAAATGGTGCTTTCCAGACGGTTCATCTTATACCCGAACTTCGCACGCTCCGTGTCCTTCGTTGTGATGGCTGTGGACAGAGTCGCCAGAGCGGAATTCGCGGCCCCAACAGTGTTGATGCTGGACGTACTGAGGCTCAGAGCAGAGGTGGTCAAATCACTGCCGGTCACATCAATCTTGTCACTCGAAGCCGCACCGAACTGGATCGCTACCGTGGCGCCAGCGCTGTTGAGCAGGAAGTTATTGTTGAATGCAGTTCCCTTGGCGATACGATCGATCTCATTCGCCATCTCGGTAAACTCGTTGTCCATGATGAGCCGCTGGGCAGAGGAGTACGAGCCGGTGGCCGCCTGTTCGGCTAACTGCTTCATACGCACGAGAGATTCGTCGATGGTGCCC
>DATKWR010000510.1:0-3653 GCA_035529475.1 Sedimentisphaerales bacterium
TGAATTTGCGAACGCATTGGGCAATGCGCTTGAATTGAAGCTGCATTGCTTCGGTCGGCTCCTTGGGCAGCCACCGCGGATCGACATAGTTCCAGGCCAGAGGATGGCCTTTGGTCGTGACGTTGTGCGCCTTGCACCAGCGAACGATTTCGTCGGTGCGCTCATCGTCGGGCCGGCCCGGCTCGCGCTCGTAGTTCCACCAATAGAAAGGCAGCGTCGCAAAATTCAACAGAGCGGCGAACCGCTCTGCGTAGGCGTCGCTGTCCTGTGGGGTTCGGCACTGATTCAGCTTGAAGATGTTGCAGCCGAACAGGAACTTGTGCCGGGTCTGTGTTATCTTCACCGAGGCGCCGGGTGCCAGGGTCTGCCCATCCGGGCCGGTCAGTTTCAATGTTGCATTGCCTTTGCGATGCTTTTCAATCCGGGCGTCCATGCCTTCGATAAGCCCGCCGTCAGCTTGCTCTTGGCCGGCCCCTGAGGACGCCGGCCCAGCCAGTGCTGCAATACCGAGCCCGGCCGCCTTAATGAAATCACGCCGATCCATAAAACCGCCTTTCCGTCTCACACGGCTTCGTTGACCATGTTGATGTCTTTGTACTTGCACAAGGAACGCAACTCTTTGCTGATGTCGCCGTAGCACGTTTGGCGGTGCAGACCATGCGACCAGTTCTTCCAGAGTTTCTGCACGTCGCCATCCACCTTGACGGTGATTTTGGTCCGGCAGCCCCTCTCGATGTCGGGCGCGTCGATAATCTCGCCGGTGAAGTACGGCAGCAAATCGGTGCCGACCAGTTTCGCCTGCGTGACCTTGCGCCCCGCCTGCATGAAGACCTGCGGCACCACGCCTTCCTGCCGCTCCATGACCGTTCGCAGCTTGTACGGGTCCGCCGGCCTGCCCGGGCCATCCATTTTCGTCGTGCCCAGACAATGAGCCAAAATAATGGCGTTCATGGATTCATCGACCGTCGGGTCACTGATGAATCCGGGTCTGCCGGCAAGCCCCTGGAAGATGACGTGCGTCATCGCGCACTGCAAGTCGGATTCGCAGATGCCGCCCAGCCCCATGTTGTTGAGCCGGGTAAAGCCGAGGCAGGGATAGGCGGGAAGCATGATCGTCTTGTTCCACATCGTGCCGTAGCAGTCGATGGTCAGAACGGTTGCATTTTCCTCATTGACCAAATTCTCGAAGGCCAGGGCCAGCTTGCAGGACTTAAGCACGTCGGCTCGAGACGGCTCGACCAGCTCTCTCGCTCCTGAAATCCAACGTTCAGTTTCCGCCTTCGCATCGCTGTCGCTGACGGCGTCGTAAGCATCGAGCACTCGTTGGCGATCGATTTGCTTGATCTGAGTGCCGAACTTCTCCTTCATGTCCTTTGCATAGCCGTCAAACGAACGAGTTGTCACATTGAGGATTGTGGCTTCTCTGAGGTGATGGATCGCTCTAAAAGGTCTTAGGGCGACGGCCAGTTGCCCGTAGTCGCTGGTGAGCATGCACTCCAATTTGGCTCCAGCCTCCTGCGTCTGCAGGGCGCCGAAACCGGTCCAGCCGTGCCCTGAATACGGGGCGGCAAAAAGGACCGTCGGCTTGCCGGCGGTAAGGATTTCATCGAGAATCGGCCTGATGCCGATGTTGAAATGAATGGCCAGGATGCCGTCCACGTCTTTGAGCTTCTCCTTGAGCGGCCTGACCTGCTCGGCCGTGGAGACCAACTGGTCGATAACAAACTCGACGTCCGAGAGCTCATCCTGCAACTTGGCAAACTCGCCCCGGTAGAACTGAATCTCACTCTTGAAATCCAGCTTCGGTGTGGGCCACAGGCCGTGAGAGGTGCCCATGTAAAACCTTGCGATCTTGACTTTCGTCCCGCGGCAGCCCGGGCTGATGAGTTTCGAGGCCGCTCGGCCCGCACCGAACGCCGAAAGCCCGCGGCCGGCAAGACACAAGCCCCCCCCTGCTACTGCTAACTGTACGAATTCTCTGCGATTGACGTCATTCTCCATTGTGACCTCCTGTTTCTTGTTTCGTTCGGCCTTTCGGCAAATATCGCATTCGAGCCTGCCGGTTCGCTGCACGTCACATATCCACTGTTGAAAGGTTGGCGTATTTTATCATCAGGGATTTTGTCTGTCCAGAATTGAACTTGACCGAGACCACGCTGTTTTCGCCGACGTCGGAGAATTCCTTGACCCTGCCGAGGCCGAAGATGTCGTGCCGCACCAACTGTCCGGGTTTGAAACGGGCGGCCGGCTCGCCGACATCGAAATCGTCATATTCGACTTGCGGGTCCTGCTCTGTGAAGTTCACGCCCAGCTCAAAAAGAAACGGCGACGGGACCGTTCGCTGGAATTGGCCCCATATCGTTCGGTAGCGGGCGTAACTGATGCACAGGCCCGTTTTGGCCCGCGTGATGCCGACGAAAAGGAGCCTGCGTTCCTCCTCTAATTGCTCGTCGTCCCGGCCCGTGTTGCTTCTTTCGTGAGGCAGCAAGCCTTCTTCGACGCCGACGATGAAGACGCGCTCGAATTCAAGCCCCTTCGCGGCGTGCAGCGTCATCAGCGCGACACGGTCGCTGGCCGCGTCGTACGCATCGGCATCGCTAAAGAGCGAGATTTGGTGCAGATAATCGAGAAGCGAGGGCTGCTCGGTCTGCTGGTCGTACTCGGCGGCGCTGTTGATCAGCTCGTTGACGTTCTCCAGGGAGTTGAGTCCATCCGGCCCGGCGGCCCGGAGCGACTCGGCCAGTCCCGATTCGGTAAAGACGCGCTCGGCTAACGGCGACACCTTGCCGGTTGTGTCTTTCCCGAATTGTTCGAGCATGTTCGCAAAAACAGCGAGTTTGGCACGGGCTGCTTTGGAAAGAGACTCGATCTCCGCCGATCCGTTCAATGCCTCGAAGAACGTCGTGTTGTTCTGAGCCGCATGGGCCTGCACTCGGTCGATTGTGCTTTTTCCTATGCCGCGTGCCGGCGTGTTGATGATACGCAAGAGTGCGATTTCGTCGTTCGGGTTGACCAGAACTTTCAAATATGCGAGGAGGTCGCGGATTTCCTTTCGCCTGTAGAATTCCACGCCCCGAACGATCTGGTACGGTATCTTGTCCCTGATGAAGGCTTCCTCGAGCGCACGACTCTGGGCGTTGACGCGGTAGAATATGGCAATGTCGCTCAAGGACGTGCCTTTGCCGGTCAGCTCGCGGATGTGCTGTGCGACGGCCTGGGCTTCGGCCCCCTCATCCTCGAAGCCGGTTACGAGAACTGCTTCGCCCTCGGTCCTTGTGGCGATGAGCTTTTTGTCCTTGCGGTTTCGGTTGACGGCGATCAGGCGATCCGCCGCCGAGAGGATATTCGGCGTGCTGCGGAAATTCTCCTCCAATTTGACGACAGCGGCATCGGGCCAGTCCTTTTCAAAGGCCATGATGTTGCGGATGTCGGCGCCGCGCCAGCGGTAGATGGACTGGTCCGGGTCGCCGGTGGCGCAAATGTTGCCGTGGTGCGAGGCAATCGCCCCGGCGATTTTGTACTGGGCGTGGTTGGTGTCCTGGTATTCGTCGATGAGCAGGTACTTGAAGCGCTCGCCGAGCTGTGAGCACACGTCGGGACAATCGCGGAGCAGGAAGGCAGTCTTGAGCAGCAGATCGTCAAAGTCAAGGCCG
>DATKWR010000511.1:0-3534 GCA_035529475.1 Sedimentisphaerales bacterium
CGTCGAATCATGCGCCAGCCGCGCCAGACACCCTCTCCGTAATTTTCCATAATCGTCTCGCCATCCTGGGAGCTGCGTTTGCCAAGGACCAGATCGGACAGGTCACGCCCATCATTGACCGAATAGACAGGCTCGACTCCGGCGAGGCGGCACAATGTAGGCCCCAGATCGAGCAAGCTTGCCGGCTCGGAGATGCGCTGTGCCGGAATGCCCGGCCCCGTTATGATAAACGGCACCCGGCTCGACCACTCATAAGGGGTGTTCTTGAACCACAGGCCGTGCTCACCGAGCATGTCGCCGTGGTCCGTCGTGAATACGACATAGGTATTATCGGCCATCTTCAACTCGCCCAGCAGGGCCACGATCCGCGCCAGATAGTCATCGATCATCGTCGTGCGGGCCAGACACGCATGGCGGGCCTTGCGGCAGACGTCATCCGGAACCAGGTGATCGAACTTGCCGTGCCGACGAATCCATTTTATGTGTTCGTGTTCACGCTCCTGGTAGTCCTGCGGAATCTCAGGAAGATCGATATCTTCGTCGGAGAAGAGATCCCAGTATGACTTAGGCGCCTTGTAGGGATGATGAGGCCCGGTGAATGAAACCATAAGCAGGAATGGTTCATTTTTGCTTTTTCGCGCGATGCGTTTGAGCCCGTATTCGGTCCGGAAGAGCACCTCCTTATCGTAATCCATGTCCGGGGTATAGCCCATACCGGCTTCAGTGACCCGGTCGATGTTCTGGCCGTCGTTGACCGCGACTTGTTTGCGATTGCTTCGGGTCCAGTCGAAGGTTGCCGGATAGATGTCCTGCGTCCAGCGTTCATCGAAACCGTGCAACTGGTCGGGGCCGACAAAGTGCATCTTGCCGCACACAATCGTCCGGTAGCCGGCGGCGCTGAAGCTATGGGCGAAGGTCGGCAGGTCGCACCGTAGAGGAGCAGCGTTGTCCCACACCTCATGGTTGTGCACGTGCAGACTGGTCATAATAGACGCTCGAGAAGGGGCACAAATGGGACTGGGGCAATAAGCCGCGTCGAACACGGCGCCGCTGCCGGCCAGAGCGTTGATCGTAGGGGTTTTGGCACTGCGATGCCCGTAGCAGCCGCACATAAACACCGGAAGCTGGTCGGCCATCAAAATAATCACGTTGGGGCTGCGCTTGCCGGGTTTATGAAAGTTCGCAATAGAGGCCTCCACGGATTTCTGGTCGGGCCTGAACCGCCAATCGGATATCTGCGCCGACAGGGTTCGTGGGAAGGCCAGAGCCAGGCCTCCTAAGCCAAGAGCGCCCCCGGTGAGCTTCAACAAATCACGACGTGTGGAACGGCGTAGAGTCATGATCATTTCTCCCTGACGGATCAGTTTTTCTCGATACGTTTAGCTAATTGGCCTTCACCGGGGGTGAGGTTGGCCAGGTGCAGTGCGATTTCCTTGCCGATATCCGCAATGACTTCCGGATGGTCTTTGGCAATATCATATTTCTCGGACGGGTCGTGGCCAAGATGATACAGCAGAGGCGGGTCGTGTCTGACTTCCTTGTCCTTGCCGTAAGCCGACTTCGTTATGAAATGGGTTTTGTACGGACCTTTGCGGACGGCGTACAGCTTCGTTCCCCGGTAGTAGAACATCGTTTTTCGCGGGCTGGGCCCGGTCCCGAACAGGGCGGGTGACAAATCCAAGCCGTCAACGACCCGATCCGTCGGCACTTCGGCGCCGGCCAGCGTAAGAATCGTCGTGTACAAATCCATCGTGGCGCCCATATCGTTCACGACGCCCGGTTTGATTCTGCCGGGCCACCACATGACACAGGGCTCGCGCATGCCCCCCTCGAAGGTGCAGCCTTTGCCTTCCCGAAGCAGGCCTGCGGAGCCGCCGTGCTGGTCGAAGGTGAGCCAGGGCCCATTGTCCGAAGTAAAGACGACAAACGTGTTCTCGGCCAGGCCTTCGCGCCGCAGGGTCGCCAGTATCTGTCCCGCGCCCCAATCGATCTCTTCAACGACGTCGCCGTACAAGCCCCGCAGGCTCGTGTCCTTGAAGCTCTTCGAGGCAAACAACGGCACGTGAGGCAGATTGTGCGCCAGGTAGAGAAAGAAAGGCCTGCTCTTGTTCTTTGAGATGAAGTCAAGGGCCTGCTCGGTGTAGCGTTTTGTGATGGTGTTCTGGTCGGCGGGCCGTTCGATGATTTCCTCATTTCGCATCAGGGGCACATTCCAGTATTCGGTTTTGGGCTCCCAAAAGGCCTGCTGCCCTTCGCCGCCGACCCTGTCCATGTCGTTGCTGTACGGGATGCCGAAGTAGGAATCGAACCCGTTACTGGTGGGCAAATACTGTCGAAGGTGTCCGAGATGCCATTTGCCGACGCAGGCGGTGACGTAACCTTCGGCCTTGAGCGCTTCGGCGATGGTAATCTCGCTTTCCGGCAGGCCGCCGGCCGAATCGGGGAACAATACGCGCCGCTGGTCGTCGCACATGCCGCTGCGGATAGGAAATCTGCCGGTCAGCAGTGCCGCCCGGCTCGGAGTGCACACGGACGCTCCGACGTAGAAGTTGGTCCACTTCTGCCCCTCGGCGGCCATCCGGTCCAGGTGGGGCGTGCGAATCGTCGGATGGCCGAAGCAGCCCAGGTCACCATAGCCCAGGTCGTCAGCGAAGATGATGACGAAGTTCGGCTTCTTCGAGGTCTGCCTTGAGCTTGTCGAACGGGATGATGTGCTCGTGCCCAACTCGCCTGTACCCGTGCAGCCCGGCAGGGCAAGGGCCCCAGCACCTAAGGCCAGAGTCTTGATGAATTGACGGCGGTTCATTCCTGACTTCATGGAAGACTCCTTCATCTGTTTTTCTTGCATGTTCAAGCTGTCATTTGTCGCTATAATAACAAGCCGGCGCAGAAATGCAAAAGTCAAAGTGCAAAATTAGGGAAGTCATCGCCGCAAGGCGGCGATTCCATAATTATGTTTTTTTTTGCACGTGTCACGTATAAGGATTCTTTGCCGTGAGCCAAACAAGAATCATTTCGCTGAATGCCGCCCGAGACATTGATGAGAATGCCATTGGTCCAAAGGCTATGAGCCTTATCCGCCTTAGCCGGATCGGCCTGCCCGTTCCCAGCGGATTCTGCGTCGCCGCGACTGTTTTCCAAGAGCACTTGGAACGAAACAATCTCGTCGGATGCGCCAAGGCGGCTATTGCTGAGCTTGCAAAGGCCGAGTCGCAGGCTAAGGGTGTCATTCTGGAGAAATTGCGAGCGGCTATCATCGGCCCACCGTTGCCCGAGGAGGTTCAGCGTGAAATAGAGACCCACTATCGCGCCCTGGCTGCCGATCGCGTGGCGGTCCGTTCATCGTGCACAGCCGAGGATTTGCCAGGACACTCCTTTGCGGGGCAGTATGACACTTATCTTGGTGTGGCGGACGTGGCCGGCTGTATCGAAGCAATCAAGAAATGCTGGGCCTCGTTGTGGACGCTGCGCGCTTACGAGTATCGAGAAAAGAACGGCTTCGACCATCTGAAAATCGGCATGGCCGTCATCGTT
>DATKWR010000512.1:0-3425 GCA_035529475.1 Sedimentisphaerales bacterium
TGTCTGCATCGAGCGCCAGATCAGGCATTTCCTGGAGCACCTGCTTCCATCTCAGGGCCTCGTCCGGCTCACCCACTTCGGCAGCCAGCTCCGCTGTCTTTTCAAACACCCAGCGAATCAGCGCCAAATCGTAATTTGTGATGGTCGGGAACCACGCATCGAGCCTGTTGTCATTGATCTCAGGCGATGAGCTCAAAGGCAACGTTCGCCTGCCGTCGGGGCCTTTCTCAGTGACAGCCTCCAGGAACACCGACACCTCCCGAAGCCACGGATAAGCCCTGTTCACGAGGAAGTCTCGATCCATGCTGTATCGCCACTGCATATAGAAGTGATGCGCCAGCCACGCGGCGGTCGTGGCTGAATGCGTGTACTGGTGCCAGCCGCCGATCTGCTCTTGGTTCAGGTCCGCCGTCATGGGGACATTCAGGCCCGGCAGGTCAAAGAATCTCTTCGTCCAGACCCTCGCCGTGTCGCGCGTTCGCCATAGCCAGTCAACGAATCCGGCGGCCCCGTCGAGGTGATTGCCGCTGTAGGCGGGCCAATAGCTTAGCTCAGTATTAAGGTCATGATGATAGTCCCCCTTCCAGGGCGGAATCTTCATATTGTCCGCGGTCCAAGGCCCCTGGAGCGTGATGGGCGGCGTGTCGGGCCGAGCCGCCGAGCCAAATTTGTACATCTCCAGGTACCACTGCCTTTCAATGATTGGATTGGGGACCCGAACCGAAGACTTGCCCCAGTAGGAATCCCACCACCGGCGATGTGAGGCCAGCGCCCCGGCGAAGCCCATTTCCAAAGCCTTGCGGCAATTCGCAAGGGCTGTGTTCGAAGGATCGTGTGACTCATTAGAGGTCGCAACCGACCATGCCCCGATCCATGTATTGTCCGACCTGCGCCACGCCACAGCAACGGCGAACTTGAACCCGCCCCAGCCTTCCTGCAGATAGCACTTCCAATCATCGCCGCTCGACTCAACCGGAGGCGGATATCTCAAGCTCGCCAGGTCGCCGGCACTAATCTTACCCGGCCCGGCTTCGTCGGTGACCTTGCCCGCAAAAGGAGGAGCCAAAAGAGCAATGCCGAGCGGGTCTTTTGCCTGAGCCTGGATCATCCCAAAGGGCTCCGTCGCGTGGACGAAGACGCGCACCACGTCGCCATTTTCGAAATTGACGCTTGCCACCGCCTGCACAATATCGAGATCGGCTTGCTTAAAGCTCGCATCAGAGCCGAACGTCAGTTCGATACGTCCGGCGGGTATTTTGGTCGGGCCGGCGTTCCCGTATGGATCATCGTAGAGGCGGTGAAGGTCCTTGATTCGCCCCTCCCGGACCCAGCGCCGCATCGTCTTGTAGGAATACTCTTGCGTGTGAAATTCCGGGACAGGGCGAAGGTCCCACAGGTCCGTGCGATCGAGCGATATCCGCAAGGGCTTGCCGTCGCCCCATACCAAAGCCCCGAGCAGACCGTTGCCAAGCGGCATCGCCTCATCCCAAACCATCGCGGGCTTCTCGTAATGCAGGCCGTGCTCGTCGCGAGGTTGCCCCCACAAAGGCCTGGCCAAGATAGCTGCCTCCAGCGTCAAAACGACACATACAAGCTTCTGGCAATTCATTTTCGCTTCTCCTTCTTGTCAGCGGTGCCGGCCAATGAATCGGTAACTGGTAACTGGTAGCTGGTGATTGGTGACAGGTGATAAGTAATCGCACATCGCCGCTCAGTCACCAGTCCCTATCCACCATTCACCCGTCAGAAATAGGGCTACCACGACTTCTCGCTCGGTATTATAATGCGCGGTTACCGGGGCGCATAGCATAAAGGAACCATGACTATGAAGGACCAACAGATCAACCGACGCAGCTTCTTACGAAGGGCTGGTTCCGCCGCGATTGGGACGTTAGGTCTGCCGTATATGGTTCCGTCGTCGGCTTCGGGCAAAGCCGGTTTTGTAGCCCCGAGCAATCGAATCACGGTCGGTTGCATCGGTCTGGGCAACCAGGGTTCGGCAGTGCTGCGCGGATTCTTGGGCAAAGACGACGTGCAAATTGTCGCCGTTTGTGACGTCCATTCTGTCAAGCGGGAAGAAACCCGAAAGCTCGTGGAGAGACATTGCGCGGACAAACAAGGCGATAGTTCCTACGCAGGGTGCACCGCCGATAATGATTTTCGCGACGTAATTTCTCGGCCGGACATTGACGCGGTTGTAATCGCCACGCCCGACCACTGGCACGTGCCGATCGCGGCAGCCGCCGCGCGAGCAGGCAGGGACATCTACCTCGAAAAGCCAATCGGCGTGAGCATCGCTCAGGCCCGGGTCCTGCGCGAGACGGTGCTCCGCTACGGCACCGTCTTTCAGTTCGGCACTCAGCAGCGTTCGGACTTCGAGTTCCGCAGGGCCTGTGAGCTGGTTCGCAATGGACGGATCGGCAAGCTGCACACAGTCAACGTGTGGTCGCCCGGCAGCGAGAGCGGCGGTTCAACGCAGCTCGCGCCCGTCCCGCCCGAGCTGGATTACGATATGTGGCTGGGGCCGGCGCCTCTCGTGCCTTACACGAAGGACCGCTGTTCCAATGTGAATCCGTTCTTCCCCAGCCCGGACAAAATCTGGCCCTTCATTGGCGATTATTGCATAGGCTGGATAGCCGGCTGGGGCGTCCACCCTCTCGATGTCGCCCTCTGGGGGGCTGAGAAGGAGCTTTCCGGAATTGTACGGATCGAGGGCAAGGGGGTCTTTCCCACGGCCGGCGCGTGCGACACCGCGACGAATTGGAATGTGATTCTTGAGTTCCCCGGCAGCGGGGTGAAGATCGACTTTAGAGGCACCGGCGGAAGGAACGGCCCGGCGCCTGCAGAATGGCGGCGGCGCTATGCCAAGGCGGGCGGGCACGGCACAGTGTTCGAAGGGACCGAAGGATGGATCCACGTCAGGCGCGGATTCATCGACGCCCAGCCACAATCACTGCTGCAATCGCAGATCGGCCCCGATGAAGTCCGGCTGTACGAAAGCAACGACCATGTCAGGAACTTCCTGGACTGCATCAAGAGCCGGGCGGCAACGATCTGCCCCATCGAAACCGCCATGAGGGTGGACACATTATGCCACCTGAGTGACATCGCAACGCGGCTCGAAGAGAAGCTCACGTGGGACCCGGAACGAGAGCGCTTCATCAATAACGAAACAGCCAACCGGCTGCTGGCTCGCGCGATGCGAAGCCCCTGGCGCCTGTAATCCCGGCACGCGGCGGAATTGTGCATCCGTGCCTTGAAGACCAAAAGAGCAAAGGAGTTAAAAGTGAATACAAGATTGAGAGCTGCGATTATGGTACTATCTGTTGTTTCCTGCTTATCGAACCAGGCCGGCGGCCGGGACGCCGGGATATCCGCCGACGAACTGCAAAAAATCCAAAAGGCGATCCCGCAACAAGCCGCCG
>DATKWR010000513.1:0-11774 GCA_035529475.1 Sedimentisphaerales bacterium
GAGCGGGACTTCCGACGTGAAGCCGCGGATCTTGTAGTTGCTCGGGTGAACGCGGAGGATTGCAGCGGTGTTTTCCGTGATGGCATTCACGTAATCGCGTGCGTGCGTCTTGTTCGTTGTTCCGACTTCGACGAGCGTTGCGCCGCTGAAGGCCATCACGTCCGGCAGGCGGAACGAGCCGCCGATCTCCACAAGCTGGCCTCGCGAGACGATGACCTCCCTGCCTTTGGCGACCGTGTTGAGCACGATGCTGGTTGCAGCGGCGTTGTTGTTGACGACCGTGGCCGCCTCGGCGCCGGTAAGCTGCTGCAAAAGCTGCTCGATACGAGCGTCTCGTTTCGAGCGCTTGCCGGTTTCAGCGTCGGCCTGGAGCAAAGAATACCCCGCCAGTGTATCGTGAATCTGCTGCAAAGCCTGAGCGGGCAGCACGGCCCGCCCGAGGGCGGTGTGTAGAATGATGCCTGTGCCGTTGACGACTCTTCGGTAGTAGGGTTCGCTCACCGCTTTGAGCCGACGATGGACATCGGCGAGGATACTTTGGCGGATTGCGCCTTCGTCCAGGCCGGAAACAGCCTGGGCCGAGAGTTGCTCTCGAAGCTCTTCAATCGCATGGCGAATCGAATTGACTACGACAGCCCTGCCTAATCCAGCGGTACTTGCCTCCAAGTCAGGGTCTCTCAAAAGGGCATCGACCGAGGGCAGCTTCCTCAATCCGGCGGCAATGGTGTCATTCTGTTCTGCCATAAATCGCCTCAAGCTTTACAGGAATGGGAGCAGTCACGACGAACAATACTATGTCTATTCTAACCAACAAACATGATGAAGCAAGCGGTTTATCTGCGCGGAATTGCCGGTTTTGCCACGCGGGCCGAGAGCAGGCTTGGCGTTGCCGAAAGGCATTCGCGCGTATTCTTCCGAAAAAAAAAAACGGCGAACTTGGCCGGATTCTGCTCGTCTCGCCGTTTTTCGATGGTAGAATAGTGCACAAGGCGCGTGGGTGCTTCGGTTTTGACCGCTGAGTGCGGCGGACCGGCGGCCCAAGGCGATTTGACATAAAGGTAGAATTGTATCACATCGAAGTAGTTATTTCAGCTTTAGCGAGGCTTGCGAAATGGCCAAGAATCCGAATCAAACAAAGATCGCTATCATGGTAGCGGCGGCGGCAGTGGTTGTGGCGGGTGGCATTCTGCTGCGGACTTCTCGTTCCCCTTCGAGGCCGTCTTCCGGTCCGTCCTCTCTGACTGCGACCGACAGGAACGGCGACAAATGGGTCCTCGAAATGGCAAGCCTGCCGTTCCGGCCAGCCTCCGCGGACGGCAGCACAAAAGCCGGCGCGCCGCTTCTGATCAAGACGGACGTCCAAATCGTCGGCCGGGATGTGTCTATTGGCCTGGTCATTGAGGGGCAGGCGGGCGAGACCTACATTCCAGGGGCTCAGAAGAATGGAGAGCGGCTGCCCTCGCCGGGCCTTAAGATCCTCGACGAAGCCGGCAAGACTCTTGCGGCCGACACATTCCAATATGGCTGAGGCGGTACCTGCAGGTACTCGTGGCGAGTACCAGACGATTTTACGGGTAAATTCCGGGTGCAGGTGGATATCGACCTCGGGCCGTTTGAGACCAAGGCGGAGGAAACCTGGCACTCGATAGGCTAAAAGCAGTGAATTCTGAAAAAAAGACGTAACCAAATTGCCCCCTGAGCGTCTTATTTCAGAGAGGCGGCGGTATGCACGGAACATGAAGAAAAAGGACATCTTCATTTCGTTAGCCATCATCGGGGCGGCAGCTCTGGCTGTTTGGGTGTGCCTGCATACCAAGGGGTATGTCCGAATCGATGCGGGGCAGGCCAACGCCGAACTTCAATTGAAGGATGGCTGGTTTACAAAGGCAACGGTCACGTCGAGCGGGAAGATGGCTGAATTGGGTGCGCGGGTGTACAACACACGGCGCTTGAACATCTCGGCAAAACAGAACGGCCAAACCTGGCAGATCGAATGTCTGGGCCCCTGGGGCGAGCTTTCAAGGGTCAGAGTCAAGAGCAAGGGGACGACGGAGCTGCGACTTGGGCCGCCATTCTTGGTCAAGCCGGGAATCAGCCGGAGCGGGTCGTTTGTCTCGATAGACTACACCATCATCGGCCAAGCTGGCGAACACTACCGCAGCTTCGCCATGAGGGATGGCCAGGCCGTGCCTGGAGCGAAGATCAATATTGTGGATGAGGCAGGAAACGTGTTGAACAGCGGCAAATTTGAGTATGGCTGAGGTGGCACCTGCCGTCGGTACTTGTGGCAAGTGCCAAAAGATTTCAAAGGCAGATACCAGGTCCGGGTGGACGTTGACCTGGGGCCGTTTGAAATATTACAGGAGGAAACCTGGCACTTGATTTGAGAAAAAGAAAACGAGCCACGAATGCCGGCGGGTAACGAGAATGCCTCTCTTACCCGCTTTTTTTTTGGTGTGTTTCTGAAGATAGGTGTGAAAGAAAGGAGGTGAAAGAATGCAAGAGACATGAGATAGAGTAACGTTAAATGGCCAAGGTCCGAATGTCGGGAAAGAGATTTCTAATCTGAGGGAGTACGGATTATGGAAAAGTCATCAAACAAAAAAGGGTACGCGATCATTTCATTGGTGTTGGCATTTCCTTTGGGCACAGGGCTCTACGCGGGGCCGCCTCTGCCCACTCACAATGTGGAGGGCAACAGCGGGGTCTTTATCACCTCCACAGCATATCTGGCAAATCCGCCGGAAAAGGATAATGTGTTTGGGCTACCGAGCGTCTCCGGCTCCTTTGCCGCCATAGGAGAAAAGGATTATGAATCCGTCGCAGTGACCCAGAACATTTGGGGCAAAGTGGAGCTTGGCTACGCGATGGAACGCATCGGACTGGGAGACTGGCCTGCCGATGTCAAGGCCGCCACGGGGATACATGTTGACAACCACGTGTTCAAGCATAATTTCAACACCCGGCTCATGGTCATCGAGGAAGGCGGCTTCGACCTCGCTTGGATGCCGGCGATGACCCTGGGCACTCATTTCAAATGGAACGACGGCCATAACGATATAAACAAGCAAACGGGCGGGCTTTGTGACATGCTCGGTGTGGACCATGATTCCGGCACGGAGTTTACCGCTGTCGCAACAAAGACGATAGCCGATTGGCTGCCTCGCCCGGTCATTGTCTCGGCGGGCCTGCGAAACGGCGACGCAATACATACGGGTCTGCTTGGCTTTGCCGGTGAGCGGCGGACCACGTTTGAGGGCAGTGTGATCTACTTGCTCTCGGACAAACTGTTGCTGGCGAGTGAGTATCGGCAAAAACCCAGCCTGTGTGATCAGTACTCTGCAGGGGGCAAGCATCTAATCAAGGCGGAAAACGATTGGTGGGACATTTGTCTGGGTTATATTTTCAACGACCATCTGACAGTCGCAGCGGGGTACGCCGATTTCGGAAACGTGCTGAACCACCGCGAGGACAATGTTTGGGCCGTTCAGTTTAAGTATGAATTTTAGGGAGAACGACTATGAAAACCTTGGATAACATCGGCCTTAAGGAAGTTCAGGCCGTTTACGGCGGGCCTGAGGGCGAGCTTTGGGAACTGATCATGGGTGAGCAGATTCATATCGGCGGTTTTGCCTCGTCGATGGATCTCGCGGAAAAAGCAGGCATTGGCTCGGGGATGAACGGTTTTGACCTGTGCTGCTGCAACGGTGCCGGCATGCGATTTCTCGTGCGTTTTCGTGACGTGGCGCACATGGAGGGCGTCGATGCGACCGAGAAGGTCATCGAGCAGGGGTTCAGCCGATGCCAAAACGAGGGCCTGTCGGACAGGATTGAGTTCACCCTTGCTGATGTGTGCGACAGCGGTCTTCCGGATGCCGGCGCAGATTTTGTTTGGGGTGAGGATGCGTGGTGCTACGTTGTCGATAAAGAAAAGCTGATATCGGAAGCGGCCCGTATCGTCAAACCCGGCGGAGTGATTGCCTTCACCGACTGGGTCGAGGCAAAGGCGGGGCTTACCGATACCGAAGCAAAGCGGTTTCTGACCTTTATGAAGTTTCCGAACGTGCAGGACCTCGAAGGTTATAGCGACCTACTCGCATCAAACGGCTGCGAGGTGATTGTTGCCAAAGACACCGGCCGGTTCGCGCCGTACGTCGATTTGTACCTTGATATGCTCAATATGCAGCTTACGTACGATGCCTTGAAAATCATCGGGTTCAACAGCGAGTTGATGCAATCGCTGGCGGCCGAGATGACCTTCATGCAGGAACTGGCGCACGCGGGCAAGATCGCTCAGGGTCTGTTTGTTGCCCGCAAAAACAAGTAAGTGACACTCTTGGCCTGAGGACCAAAATGGGAAAATGCGGCGGTAATAAAAAGAGGGTTGTTGAACCGGGCGATCCGTGTAATCCACCTGAGCTCCAATGTGGTTCGGGAAACTCGCCTGCCAGCAGCGCAGCCAACGGCCCATTGGCTTGGTTCGGCAAGATGATACAGAACTGTTACGAATACGCCACAGATGCCAAAGCCGGAGGCAGGCACATCGTGGGTATCATGTGTGAATATACTCCGCGGGAGCTGATCATGGCTGCTGACGCCGTATCGGTGTGCCTGTGCGGCGGCTCAGCCGAGATGATCCCGCCGGCGGAAGAGCACCTGCCCGTGAATCTTTGCCCGCTCATAAAATCGACGTATGGCTACCACCTTCGCAGGGCCAATCCCTTCCTCGAAATGGCGGACCTCATTGTAGCCGAGACGACGTGCGACGGCAAAAAGAAGATGTACGAGCTCATGGGCCGAATCCGCCCGACGTACATTCTGGAACTGCCCCAGAAACCGACCGACAGTGATGCGATGGCGCACTGGATCAGGGAGCTTCACAAGCTCAAGGCAAAGCTCGAAGAGCATTTTGACGTCGAGCTTACGGATGAGAAAATCAGGCAAGCCATCGGGACGATGAATCGCGAGCGCCGGCTCAGGCGTCAATTGGCGGCGACGATGAAGTCGCCATCGCCCTCGCTGACGGGCAGGCAATTGCTGGATTTCAAGAGCATCATCTCCGGCATCGATGCCGATTTCGAGCAGTACGCAAAGGCGATTGAACGGCTCAAGTCCGGAAAAGCTAACGGCCGGAAGAACTCTTCTGTGCGGGTGTTGTTGACCGGCGTGCCCATCGTTCACGGGGCCGAGCGTGTGCTCGATATTATCGAATCCTGCGGAGGGCTTGTTGTGTGCATGGACAACTGCACGGGACTCAAGCCTATTTTGGACGACGTTGACGAGGACGCCGAAGATCCGATCCTCGCTCTGGCCGAGAAATACTTTCGTTTGCCCTGTTCGGTCATGACGAAGAACGACCGGCGGTTGCAGGTTCTTCGCGATCTGGCGGCCGAATATCGCCCGCAGTGTGTCATCGATGTGATCTGGCAGGCGTGCATCACCTACGATGTCGAATCCTATCTCGTCAAGGAGCTGACCGAGAAGGAGCTTGGACTGCCGTACCTGAGAATTGAAACAGATTACTCCCCATCGGATTCGGCACGAATTGCCCTGAGAGTCGAAGCTCTATTCGAAACGGTCCGGCAGCGGGGCGGGGAGCCGGGGTGTTCGGGCCAATGAAAACGATAATCTACACGTGTCCATACGTGCCTGCCGAGTGGATTGCAGCGCATGGTCTGCATGCCGGCAGGGTATTGCTGGATGGCGTGGATCCGGGATTCTCCGCGGCTCGGGCGGAAGGTGTTTGCCCTTATGTCCGAAGCTTTATCGGTGAAGTGATCAATAACAGAGGGGCGGATGGGGCCGTGGTGACGACCGTATGCGACCAGATGCGCCGGGCGTTTGACATCATCGTTCGAAATTGCGATCTGCCGGCTTTCCTGATGAACGTGCCGAGCACGTGGCAGACTCTCGCGGCTCAGAAGCTGTACGTCGATGAGCTCAAACGGCTCGGCGGCTTTCTGATCGGCCTGGGAGGCAAAGCACCCTCGAAAGACACGCTGGCGGAGACCATGCTTGCATACGATGACGCACGCACGTCCATCCGTTCAGCCAGGGAACACCTTTCTGCAAAACAGTTTGCGGAAGCGATCGCGGCGGGTGGCAGCCTCAAAGGCGAAGCCTTTGGGGATGGTTCCTCCGACAGTGGCCATCCCCAAGCTGCGCTTGAGGCTGCCACCCTTCGCGTGCCGTTGGCGATTGTCGGCGGGCCGCTGATGAAGCCTGACTTCGATTTACTTGATATGATCGAGCAGCTCGGTGGACGAGTTGTGCTGGACGCCACTGAGACCGGCGAGCGGGGAATGTGTCCGAAATTCGACCGCCGGCGGCTTCGCGAAGACCCATTGCTGGAGCTGGCCGATGCGTACTTCGCAGGCATCCCGGATGCTTCCCGCAGGCCCAACAGCGAGCTTTACCGGTGGCTCAAACGCGAGCTGGCCGGCAGGGCGGTACGAGGGATCATTTTTCGCCGGTACGTGTGGTGCGACCTGTGGCACGCCGAGCTTGGCCGGCTCAAAGAATGGTGCAACCTGCCCGTTCTGGACATTGACTCGGCGGGTGACAATGAAACGGACCGCCCCCGAATATCAAACCGGATTCGTGCATTCATGGAGATGCTGCAGTGACCGATGCGCCGGAACGAATAACGCTTGAAGAATGGGACGTGCAGTATGAAAAGCTGCGAAGAGCGGGGATGCGCCAGCCTCAGTACGGCGGGCCGCTCAGCCGGCACGTTGAGGACGGAGACCATCGGCTCCGCAAGCTCCGGTACGACAACTCTGCGGCGGCTTTGCGGCTCTGGAACTTCCTGCTCACCGAAGAAGACCGGCTCCGCGAGGCCCGCTCGGCCGGAAAGAAAATCGTCGGCACGATGAAGGATCTCGGTACCGTGCCCGTCATGGCGTATTGCTTTGACAACGTGACGGCGTTCTATCCCGACGGCGCCTGGTGGATTCCATGCGTGATGGAGCTCAGCGACGGACTCCTGGAGGTCGCCGATTCGCTCGGGATCGATGAATCGTTCTGTCCGGTGCGCGCGATGTTAGGCGCATTTGTCACGGGGGCGCATTTTCCCATTCCCGATATGCTGATCTGCAGCGTCGGCGCTACGTGCGATGATTTTTCCGCCATCGCACAGCGGCTGAACGGCCTTGGGCATCCCATTTTCTGGTGGGAAATGCCTCATCGGCGCTGCCCTGAACAAGACGAGCCGGCGGTGATTCTGCCGGGCGGGATTGCTGCGCCAAAATGCCAAGTGGAATTCGTCAAGTCGGAGCTTGAGCGGGTGAAGGCCGCTCTGGAGGAATTGGCGGGCGAACGGCTCGACGAGGAAAAACTCTCCGCCGGGATAAGTCAGGCCAATCGAGTCCGCCAATATCTGGCTGAGCTTCGATATCTCGCCTTTACGGCTGAGCCGTGCCCGATCCCGGCTCTCGAAATGCTCATTGCCGAGATGCTCGCGATACACTTCTGCTCCGACCGGCGGGAAACAATCGCCGTGCTTGGGGAATTGCTGGAGGAAGTCCGAGGCCGAGTCAATGCCGGCCTCGGCGTTCTCGACGCCGACGCCGCAAGGATTTTCTGGGTAAATCCCGTGGCCGATTTGCAGGTGATGAATCTTCTCGAAGACTGCGGCGGTCGCGTATGCGGCACAGAGTACCTTTTCACCCACGCCCTCGATATGATTCCGCAAGACGTTCCACCCCTCGAAGCTCTGGCTCGTTGCGCCCTTGCTGATCCAATGGCGGGTTCCTCTATCGACCGCGCCGAGCGGATATGCGCCGACGTTCGCCGGTTCGGTGCCGAGGCGGTGCTGATCTCGCGAATTCCCGGCGCGAGCCATTGTGCGCTTGAAGGTCAGGTGATATCCGAAATCGTCGCAGAGACGCTTGATGTCCCGGTTTTGGAGATTGAGGTGCCGCCTGTGACCGACTCGATGTCCCCGACGCTGCGCACACGGATCGAGGCCCTCGTCGAAACGGTAAGGGCCCGCCGGCGAGCTACGCAAGGCATAAGGAGTGACAGATGATCTGTGCGGGTATAGACGCCGGTTCAAGAACGATAAAGGTCGTCCTGATAGACACCGACAGCCTGGAGATTGTCGGCAAAGGTCTTACCGACCAGGGTGTTGAACAGGACAAGCTCGCCTCTGGTCTTTTCAAAAAAGTTCTCAAGAGCAGCGGCGCCACTGAGAAAGACGTTGCGGCCACCGTCGCGACGGGTTATGGCAGGAACGCCGTCGGCATTGCCGATACGACGATCACGGAGATCACCTGTCACGCGGTTGGCGTGCATCGGCTCATGCCGACGGCCCGGACCGTGATCGACATCGGCGGCCAGGACAGCAAGCTTGTGCGGCTGGATGGGTCTGGAAAGGTACGTGATTTCGCCATGAATGACCGCTGTGCGGCGGGAACGGGGCGATTTCTCGAAGTCACGGCGGTGCGCCTCGGTGTCGAGCTTGACACCCTCGGAAAGTTGGCCGCCGGGAGCCGGCGCCCCGCCGCGATAAGCAGCATGTGCGTTGTCTTTGCCGAGACGGAGATCACCGGTCTGCTCGCCTGCGGCACGGGCAGAGAAGATATTGTCGCCGGAGTACAGGCGGCGATTGCCAGCCGCATCGTCGCGATGGCCGGCCGCAACATCGAGCCGCCAATCGTATTTACAGGCGGTGTAGCGATGGTCTCGGGAATGGCCGCCGCCTTGCAGACGGCGCTTGGCCAAACGGTGACGGTCGCGCCACAGCCACAGATGACCGGCGCCCTCGGAGCGGCCATATTGGCCGCAGACAGGAATCGTTAGTGTATTGATGATCATGTTGAGGATATCCAATGGCAAATGTAAACATGGAAAGACGAAAACGGGTCATGCAGCGTTCGATCCGGCTGGGGCACTGCATCTGCGATCCGAAGAAGCCCTGTCCCTGCGATCTCTTCAAGGAGCGTTCGATATGTCTGTGTGCGGGCGAGCGGCTTGAAGCGCCCACCGGCCCCGTGCAACTGACTAAGCTCGTGGAAAAGGCCGGCTGCGCCTCCAAAATCGACCAGGCGTTCCTGAAGCAAACGCTCAAAGACCTGCCTGCCATCGACGATCCCCGCGTGCTGGTCGGCGTCCCGGCGGGGGACGACGCCGGCGTCTATGACATGGGCGACGGCACCGCATTAGTGCAGACCGTCGATGTTTTCACGCCCTCGGTGGATGACCCCTACACGTTCGGTCAGGTGGCGGCCGCTAATTCGGTCAGTGACATTTACGCCATGGGTGGAACGCCCATCACGGCGGTTTCCGTGATCGGCTTTCCCGTTCGCAAGGTCCCCGATGCAGCTATGCGCGACATTCTCGCCGGCGGCATCGACAAGATGAACGAGGCGGGAGTCGCAATCATCGGGGGGCACAGCATCAATGACAGCGAAATCAAAGCCGGCTTCGCCGTCACCGGCACGATAGATAAGAACAAGATCGTAACCAACGCCGGCGCACGCCCGGGCGACGTGCTTGTTTTGACCAAGCCGCTCGGCACCGGCATCGTTGCCTTCGCCGCACAGATCGGCAGGGCGCGTACAGAAAGCGTCGAAGCGTCGGCCGCCTCGATGACCACGCTTAACAAGACCGCCGGTCAGCTCATGGTCAAATTCGGCGCCCACGCCTGCACCGACGTGACGGGTTTCAGCCTGATGGGGCATCTGGCCGAGATGGCTCTGTCGAGCAGAGTGGACGTCGAAGTCATCTGGGATGATATTCCGCTGTTTCCCGGCGTGCTCGAATACGCGGCGGGGGGGATATTGCCGGGCGCGATCGAGCGAAACAAGGAATCGTGCGGCGACTGCATCATCGCCCATGAGTCTCTCCCGCAGGAAATGGTTGATATATGCTACGATGCACAAACCTCCGGCGGGCTGCTGGTTGCCATTGCACAAAACGACGCCGATGACTTCGTGAAGGCTCTCCATCGTGAGGGAATTTCCGCCGCGACGGTTATCGGCAAAGTGGTGGGCAAGGGTTCAGGACTCGTCAATATCGCGACAACCGGAACTCGGAAGATACCGTCGTCGGCCCCGGGCGAAGCCGCCGCAGAACCGGCACAGGCTAAGCCGCAGCCGCAGCAATCGTCCGTCAAGCCTGAAACGGAAGACGTGCCGTGCTGTTCGGATGCGGTTTCTTCCTCGAAGCCGAGTGCAGGCGAAGGCTCCGACATTGCCCAAATCAAGGCCAAGTTCAAGGATTTTCTCAGCTCCGCAAGCTCCCCTCACGGTCTGGACGCCTATACCAAACAGGCGATGGCCATTGCCCTGTCGGTTGCGATGCGGTGCGAGCCGTGCCTGAAAATGCACCTGAAAAAGGCCAAAGAAAAAGGCTTCACCCAGGATGAGATCGACGAAGCCGCCTGGATGGGCATCAGCTTCGCCGGCTCTCCGGCCATGGTCTTCTACGAGCAGCACGGGAGCTCGTAACAGATGATCTGTGCAAGATATGAAAGGCTCTCAATGAAAGCGAAAGATGAGTAAGGTGTCCTTCTACAGTGGATCGCTATGCTCGGACCTCCCGGACTTGCCGGCATTTCGTGATCACCATGAACAGGCAGAATCCGAATGACACCAACATCTCGCTCGGTTCCATGTCCGGCCAAGTCAAGAACACGTACCGGCCCCATTTGGTGCTTAGTTCCAAGTAGAGAGTTATAAAAGCGCCGAAGAAAAAATATAGACTCAGATACCAATCGGGGATGAAATACTTGGCTCTGTGCCTCAGGCTCTTCATTCTACGGTGCCGGATGAGCATCCAACTACAGGCGCCGGCAAGACTAATCAGAATAAACGCTTCACCCAGCAGAGGACGTACGATATCTAAATTATGCAGGTTGGACTCTTTTTGAATATTGTGCCCCATAAGGAGCACGGGAGTCTTTGTGCCAAATATCCTCTGCCCCCAGCTTACTTCTTCCATACCTACGAAGGCGAAGAAAAGGAAAGCGAGCACGTACAGCCAACCATACCGTGCACGATGTTCCTTGAAGAATCTGCAGGCAATAGACAACGCAAACACAGATGCAAGGAGGTATGCAGCACATGTCATATTCTCTATGACGGCATCTTCCTTAATCATATTCCTATACACATCATTCTTGCTGACTTTCATGTATATACAGAACAAGACGAACACTATCGGCAAGACAAAAACGATGACCTTGAACAGGGTAGCTCTTGTGGCGATTCCTGACATGTGACTCCCTTTCCTGTACAGGACGCGCTTCTTGGCATCTTCATGACGCGGAATTCGGCAGGAATTCCGGGGACATCATACTTAATTCCAGCCGATGTCTGCGTCCCAAAGCTGCGCAGTAATTCAGCGCGCCCGCTGTCCTCTGTCAAAACCTATCATTATCAAGCACAACTCATCGAAAAATGTAGCGTACCCCCTTAATTCCCCCCATCGGACAATCAACAATGAACGTTTCCGGAGCTGTATCTGGCATTCTGTCGTCTCCTCTGGGAAACAATGTTTATATGGTTTCCGCATAACGTCCCAATCGTCTCGGTACAAAGCAATAAAGCACAAGCCACGATGTTGCCGCTTCAGAGTTGTTCTATTCCCGACGTTCAATTATAATGGTACCTGGCTGTTGAGCAAGCAGGAACGGGAGAAAATAAAAACAGTGTTTACCAGTGTGAATCCGCCATATGGCGGGCGGATAAATCCGTGTCGGATAACAAATAAGCCGTCAAACTGTGTTCATCAGCATTAGAAAGGGTAACCTATTGACTGGATGAAGCGAA
>DATKWR010000514.1:0-3215 GCA_035529475.1 Sedimentisphaerales bacterium
CCTTGAGCACGCGACCAAAGCGGAATTGACCGTCGAGAAGATTCTCTGCCATGACGGCACCTCCGGGCTGGCGATTCAAATCAATGGCGGCGATTCGATATACCTCCCCGAAGCGCCGGCTATCCCCGCTCCCCAGTGTGATTATCAGCATCACTTCTACCCGACGGTCCGCATCCCGCTAAGCTGCCTCAAGCCGGGACGCGGCAACGCATTTCGCATGATGGTCGATGCCGTCCATCCCTGGAATTGGCCTCAAAATCTTGTCTATGGCGTGCATTTTCGCATCTACTACGATCCGGCGAAAAAGCCCCACCCGACGGGGCAGATTGCGACTCCCAAGTCCGGCGATACGCTGGGCACATCTGCGACTCTGACGGCCCAGGCCGACAGCCCGAGCGGCCGGATTAAGCAAGTGGACTACATCGGTTTGTATGACGATGTCAACTTTGAAGGCGACGGCGTCTATCGCCAATGGCACTATCACTTTTTCCACGGCCAAATCATGCACCACATCGGTTCGGCTGTGGAAGCGCCCTACAAGGTAACGTGGGATACTTCATGGGTGCCCGACCAGAAGCAAGCCATGCAAATCGCCGCCCGAATCACCGACGATTCCGGCATGATTTATCTCACCGAGGCCGTCGGCGATCTTCATCTGGTTCGCCCCGGCCTGTCGGTTGAGCTGTGCAAGCCCTATGATATTCCTAAGAAATGGGTAACGAGAACGGGTGAGAAAGAGGAGCGTTTCGATGTCGCCGGCGATCCCGGGAAAGCCGTTGCCGCCCAACTGGTCTGGTCCAGTTGGAGCTCGGGGTACATGAACGGCGTCTATATCAACGGCGTCAAGGTCTTCGACAACGAAGGCCCGAAGTATCAATATTACGCCCATCGCGTGACCATAAAGGATGCGAGTTGCCTCAAGCAGGGCGTCAACGTTCTAAAGACGGGCAAGACGCCCAAAGTCAACGGCAAGATGGTCCACGGTATGGAAGTAAACTGGCCCGGCATCATGGTCCTGATTCAATATCGAGACGGCAAATAATCGAAGTCCGGAATCCGCCGTAGTGGGGAAGGTCATGAGAAGCAAGACTCTGTTGATGATGCTAATTGTGATGTGTGTTGTCGCCGCAGTCGCACAAGCGGACAGCTACGTGCCCTGGGACGAACTGACCGAGGCCTCGTGGATCGATTTTGGTGATGCGACGCTCTGGCCGAACATGTATCCGGTCAACGCGGCAAGACCGGGTGTGGCCGCATCGTACGCCGTGGCGTTTTCACCGGCCGGCGCGGGCAATAAGGCCAAGGGTATGAATGCGATCAAGTTCCGCCACGGCGGTCAGACCACCGGCCATATAGTTTCGTTAGACCAGGCCGGCACTTTCGAGATTGTCAACACAGGCAAAGACAATCCGTTCACAGACGTCCTGGTTCTGGTGGCGATGAATGCTCCCGGCGGTTCGATTGCCGATGGATTCAGATTGACGCTGCATCCTGAAACCGGCGACGCCTTCGGTTTCGATCCGAATCACTTTGTTTTCTATGACAATCCGTTCGGCAGACCCAGCGGCTATTACTTCACGAGGGACCCGGCCGACCCGCACACCACGAACCCGGCGGGCGAGCCCATTGCATACGCCTTCGATACGGCGATGGTTACGCTCTATGCCGTCGAAGGGATTACATCCCTGGCACAGGGGCAATCCGTGCGGATTGATTATCGCTTCGGCGACCTGCCCGGCCCGGCGGTATTCAGCGCCTATGGTTACATCGGCACGGATCCCGTGGCGAGCATTTACCACACGAACCGCGCCTTCCTCGATGCAAACGACAGCCAGCGGAATCCCGTTTCCACCTTTGCCGTCACTGTCCCGGGCGATGTGAACAAGGACCTCCGCGTGGATCTTGCCGACCTGGCCGTGCTGGCCGAGAACTGGATGGTAGGAGCCAATTAACGCCGACGAGTTTGGAACAGTGCGATACAATAACGAAACATCCCCTTTGTGTATGCCGTCAAGCCGACCAGCCTTTAGCCTGATCGAGCTGCTCGTGGTCATGGCTCTCATCGTGCTCGTCATTTCACTGGTGGTCCCTGCTGTGGGCCGGGCGCGCGATCAGGCAAACGTCATCGCCTGCCGGGCGAATCTGCGGTCCCTCGTGTTAGCTTGCCTCGTCTATGCAGGCGAGAATGATTCCTTCCTGCCAACCGAAGCAACCCTGGACAATCCGCACGCCGGCCTGATTCGTATGCTCGGCAAAGGCGACCGTGCTGAACTGGTGGAAATCTACTATTGTCCGAGCGAGCAGAACCCGGAGCTGCGCCGGTGTGAACAGAACTTTGCAGCCGGCAATATCGGCTACTTCTACTACAGCTTCACCGAGCGGCCCACGAGCCGCTACCTCAGCAATTTTCTGCGTAAAACGATTCAATGGCCTCGTGTTCTCAGGACGACTATGCCCGGCGACGTGTGGGTAGCCAGCGACAGTTGGTTCAGCAATGTCCCCACCTCCCATCATTATTACAGGAAAGGCGTCAACTATGTCACTCTCGGTGCGGCCGCGGGGATGGTCCAGGAAAGTCCGAGAGAGCAATTCAGATAGGAACTCGCATGGCGGTTTTTCTTATTGGCATTGACGATACGGATAACCAGAGCAGTCCCGGGACGGGCCGGCTTGCACGCAGACTGTCCGACGAATGTGCCAGGCGGGGCCTGCGTCCTCTCGGTGTGACCAGGCACCAGTTTCTCATGCACCCCGCCATCCCGTACACGTCCCACAACAGCGGGGCCTGCATCGCCCTCCAATCGCAAGACGGCCTGGAGAGCGCCGAGTTTATCTATGATTTCGTCGCTCAGAATTGCGCGGACGGGTCGGATCCGGGTGTCTGTCTGGCCGAGGCATCCGACGTGCCCGATTACATCGTCGAATTTGCAAATCTTGCCACACGGCAGGTCGTTACAATGGCCGACGCATTTCGTCCGGCCAAACGAGCGTCTATCGCGCTTCGCGGCCTGGGCGGGACGTGTCAGGGTGTCATCGGCGCCCTGGGCTCGGTCGGTTTGCGGGCGTCCGGCAATGACGGCCGGTTCATTGATTTACCCGGACTGCGCGAGCTTCGTGGTTGCGTCGATATCGCGGCCTTTGATAGAATCGGCGTGGCGGTTGAGTACTGCGGTTACGGACGTGCCACCGATGCAAACAGCCGCTGTGAAACGTTC
>DATKWR010000515.1:0-5173 GCA_035529475.1 Sedimentisphaerales bacterium
CGGATAACTCACCGGCGAATAATCATAGAGCGTGGCGAAACTGAGAATCTCTCGCGTCTCGATTCTCACGCCCTCAATCTCTTCCCAAAACCAATTGTCCTTCCCCGTATCGAAAGCGAAGGACATACGGTTGATGATCTCATTTTGAATGGCCTCAAAGCCGTTGCGTCCCCAGACGGTCTTGCTCACGTCCGCGCGAATGAACACGCCTTTTTCGTCTTCTTTAACTTCCAGCGTGCCGGCCGAACGCCGCGCCATGGGCTGGGAACTTTCATGATCCCAAAGTACGAGCTCGTCCGAACTCTTCAGGGCCGCAGTAGCTGCCCCCTGGCGAATGATCTCTCTCCAACCCCACATCGGCGCGAAGGATTCATAGACGATCGGGTAGCCTTCGATGATCATGGCGCCATCATCGTCGACCGTGCGCATCTCGCCGGCAAACGACACGAACCGCCGTTCCGCCTGAAGAGCGCTGTCCTCTTCCTTGCCGAGCTTCTTGTCGATCGCTTCCAGCAAGGAATCGGCTGCCTCCACGACCGCTGTAAGATTCTGCTGAGCTGCCCGGCTCTTGGCTGCGATCACTCCACGTCGGTAGATCTCCCCGGCTTTGCCGAACGGGTATTTGTAGTGGTCTTTAGTCTCGGAATCTGCATCCGAATCAACTGCCAGGAACCACTTGCCGTACTCGGCCCAGTTGTCGTCACCCAGAAGCGCGTTGCCATCGGCACCCGAAAACGACCAGGTACCTTCACTGATTTTTTCGGCAGTTATCAGGGCATGCGCATGCGCTACGCCCTTTTTGTTTACGGTTATGGCCATACAATCCTCCTCATATACTTGCCTCAATTCCGCAATCACATCCGTCATGATAAGGCGGATGTCGACGGATACTCGTTACGGTCAGCGGGCGCTCGGCCCCTTCAGGCTGGAAATCACCCGGTTCCAGGAATGCACCCTGAATCTCGATCACCTTGCCGTCCAGCGCCAGACAGTAGGGACAGCTCTTGCCGTAGGACACCGAGACGAGCTTGGTCACGCCCGCAAGCACAAACACGTTGCGGGTGAAGGCGCTCTCCGACCGGATGCTCTCATGCAGCCGCAGTCGCTCGGGCCGTAGCGTCTTCCAATCTTCAAGCACTTCCTCGGCCGCGGCCTCCGGATCTTCTGCATCTGTCACCGCAGTAGCAAGCGAGCCGCGCGAATGGCGGATATGCCGGCGGATGAACGTATCATGGTATCCGTCGGCACCGCTGAGAAACGCCTGCGTTTGGGCCTCGAGATCTTCATCGTTTCCGATCTCCTGCTGTGCGATCGGTAGGATCGCATCCGCGTAGGAACTCAGAAGCGGCGCCGATAGCGCATCGATGCGCTCGTGGAAGCTCTCATAGAAGGTATCCAACCAGGTCACGAACTCAGCCGCGGAGCGCTCGCCGAGCCATTCCGTGATGCCGCTACGCAAGCTCTCGGCCTCTTCCTTGAGAATTTGCGCTGCGTAAGATTCCCACAAAGTACTATAGGCTATGGTGATACGCCGACGATGTGCCGAGGTGCGTTGAGCGACGAATCGCTGGGGGGCTGCAATGCCCGCCCGAGTCGGCGTCACGTCCCGTATCGGTGCCACCTTGAGTGAAAGCGGTTGGGTACCTACGATCATTTTCTTGTTCATCATGTTGAGTGGCATCACGTATACCTTGCCCAACCCTTCCGGTTGCGGATTCATATCTTCCAACGCGAGTACGTTGTCCGCGTTGAATACCCCACGGTCAAGCATCTGCGTGTAGAAGCCAGCCCGAGCCTCCAGGTTTCCACGCAGGAGCCCTTTGAGATCGAATTTCACGTACAGAGTCTGGCGTTCCCGCTCATCGAAAAAGGTCACGTTCATGGCCTGCTCGGCCTGCGTGACGATCGGCGTGATGGTGAAGATCACCAGGGCCAGATCCAACTCTTCGATGTTCGAGAAGGTCGCGCGGGAGAGATCATGCAGAAGATGCGGCGCAAGGCCCGTCCAGCGGGACACCTCGGCAATCGAGAACTCCCGACTCTCCAGCACCTGCGCTTTCGTCGCGTCAATCTCATTGGGATTCCACTCGGCTCCGCCGGTCAGAAAGATCGCTTTCCACGATTCACCAAGTTCGCCATACTTCTTATTGAAGTCCTTCTGCAAGCCTTTACGTGTTTCCTCTTTCATCTCCTGATCAGCCGGTACCTGTACGAATCCGCCCGCCTTGACCCCCGATCCGAAGAACCCAGAGGCAAATTCTTCCTGCGCCTTGATGAGTCCGAGACTCTCCCGGGCGTAGTGAACCACGCCCTTGCCCATAACTCCTCCGAGAGACACATGGGGAATGAGCAGCACGTCGCGGCGGTCCAGAATGATTTCCCGACCGTTGTTTTCGCGAGTATGGACAATCATAGGATTTCGCATATCGATCCACGTCCTGTCTGGAAGTAACGGCGTCAACTCGAACCCACCAAAACGATTCACATGCGCCCACCAATTGCCCCAGAGGTATTTGTGAAGCAGGGATGTGTAAATCCACTGCCAGGCGGTCAGCCCGCTATCGTTCGCCTTGGCGTGCAGCCGATCATAGAGCGGGTGGTCTGTCGCCGGCTCGCTCCCCCCGGCCGGAAGGGTGCGTCGCACTCGTAGCGGCAAGCTCGCCACCACGCCTCCGAGAAAATTGAGCGCCGCATACAAAGCGCTAATCGTCATGGCAGAGGTCTCGTGGATCTTCGTGCCTGCTTTGGTTTTCCGCCCCCCGTTGCTACCGAAATAGGCCGCCCAGTCCTCGGCTGCGGTTCCGCGTATGATCCGGATCGCTGTAGACACTCCTGTAGACACGCGCTTTACAAGACTCATACGGCCCATACTTCTACCTTTGCCTGCGCCTTTCCGAACTCCGAGTAGGCGCGGTGATAGCCCATGATCGATGCTACTACGCCGTCGATCCTCTTCCCGTGAGCACCGCGCTTGGGCTTCATCGGCATGATGAGCCCCTGGCGGTCGCTCTTGACCTCAGTGCAGGCGATCATCCACTTCATGATGGGATTCCCGCTGTGTGCGATTCCCTTGTCGATTACCGCCCGCTCAAACAGGGATGTTGGAACGGCCATGTATTGATAGATTTGCCGGTACATGACTGCCTGAATCCGGTTGCCGTGTTTCTCCAGATCATCTACCAGCCAGCCGGCGCGGTACGGATCGTATCCGAATTGGGGAATGTCGAAATGCTGGGCATCCTCCTGGATTTTCTCCTCCACTTCGCTATAGCGCACCTGGGGTCCCGGGGTGAGGGTGAGAAGTCCCTGGTCGGCCCAGTAGCGGTACTGCCGCTTGTCCTCCCGTTCCCGCTCGACGATGTTATCCTTCGGGAGAAAGAAGCGATAAAGGAACGGGTACACGTCCGGTTGCTCTTCGGTCGGCCAGAAGCACAGTACCCAGGCGGTCAGATCGCGCGCCATCGAGAGATCGAGAGCTCCATAGGCGCGCCGGCCCTCAAGAGACTTCTCATCGACGATCCCATCGCAGGCAGCCCAAGCCTCCGGAGCGATCCATCGGGTCTCCACTTGCGTCCAAACGTTGAAGTTTTTAGTCAAGATCGCATTGCGCTTGGTCGGAGTAGTCAAGGCGGCCGCAACGCGTTCTTGTAGATAATCGAACCGTGGCGTCGGCAATATATATAGGCTCGGATTCGCTTTCGGCCACACCCGCTGATCCGTAAAGTCATCTCCCTCGTCCAGGGTGTAGATGAGCGCAAAAAATTGCTCCGGTATTGGATCAATAGTTTGCTCGAGGACCTCCACGGCGAGCCTATGTTCCTCGGTATAGCAGGGACCCTCCAGATCGAATCCAGCGCTCGTGATAATGTAGGTAAGCGGTTGCGGGCGGCCGCCCATGCCGGACTCGACGACTTCCATCGCCTCATGCCCCGGATAGAGATGCGCCTCGTCGATGACGGCCATGGTTGGGTGGAATCCATCTTGTGTGCTGGCATCCTTGCCCCAAACCGTCATTTTAGATAGCGGATCGTGGACAAGTTCCATCACCGGCTCGTTGGTTTTGCGTTTAAAGAATTGTATGAGATCTTTTAGGACTCTCTGCCGTTCGGCCATGGTGGCCGCGATGTCCCAGCAGATTTTTCCTTGCGCCTTTTTGGGTCCAAGACAATA
The DNA here is from genome assembly GCA_035529475.1 of Sedimentisphaerales bacterium. GTDB lineage: Bacteria > Planctomycetota > Phycisphaerae > Sedimentisphaerales > Anaerobacaceae. The sequence continues at coordinate 4,171 of DATKWR010000515.1, forward strand.
CAGCTGCCGTCCACGCTCACGGGGCCGTTCAGCGAACATGACGTATAGGGCTGTCTCAGCGGCGTCGCTCGTCTTCGTATTCTGCCGGCCAACAGTGATATATGAGCGGCGGAATCGGCGATGCCCGCCGTCAACTCGGCGCCAGCCGAACAGCACCCAGTCCTTGAACTCGAGCCAGGGCGGGAGCGTCACCTTGGCACCGGCATACTCGCCCTCCACCAGCGGGAGTTGCCGCTTGAACCGGATGATATGCTTGGCTTGGGCCGGATCGAAGTAGTATGGGAATTCAGGCGTATTCTGCCGCTCGAAATCGCGGAGGTGCCGCTCAACGGCCAGGCGAGTGAGGCGGCATACTACCTGTTTACCGCTCATCACGTCGCGGATGTACTGTTCGGCCGCGAACGTTTCACCCATGAGAAGGACTCCCAAAATAAGCAATAATACCCATCTACGCCTCATTGAGTATTTTCTCCATCGGGTCCTGACCGGCCTCTTTCGAACCCGGCAGATGGATCCGGTTCCGACTGGCCGGCGACAATCCGAATTCAGCCATATATGCCTTGTACAACTGCCAGCCGGTTTTCATCGTCGTGAGCTCCGGCATCGTTTGACTGTTCCTTCCACGGAGATATTCTGCGAGAGACCGGCGCAGGCGCTTGCCGGTTTTCTGATCGCGCGGATGGAACACGGCCTCTTTGGCCTCCCGGTATATGCCGTAGGCATCACAGCACAGTTCGAGCGTTACGATGTCGATTGTTGTGACCAGATCCTGCTCCATCAATTTCTCAATCAATTCTTTCCAGAGCCGGCGAGCCCAACGATTCATTCCCGCCGGCGGTTTGGGTACCGTCGGCAAGATAGGCGGAATCGGCTCCCGGCCGGGGTTGCGGTCCTTCCGGAAGGTCCCCTGGATGATTTTTGCCTGCCGCGGCTTGCGCGGCCTACCCCTGGCCATCGGCTGACCCCTTAGTTGAATTTTGACATCGCACGCGCACAGCCCCCC
>DATKWR010000516.1:0-2305 GCA_035529475.1 Sedimentisphaerales bacterium
GGCGCCCGCCTTCCAGCCCGGCAACGTGCTCATCTTCGCTATGCGAGCCAAGCGCGAAACGCGCTCCGGCGACTTCGCCATCGTCCGCGCCGCCGACGGCGTCACCTTCCGCCAGGTCTGGTTCGAAGGCGATGAAGTCCGCCTGCACCCGATGGACCCCACCTATCCCGAGAAGCGCGTTCACCGGGAGACGGTGGAAGGGATCATTCCGCTGTTTGCCAGGTACCAGAGGTTCTGATAGCCTGCGCGAGAGCAACGCCCGGATGCAGGTCTGCCGGCATCATATGTGGAATCAGAACGTTCAATAGTCAACGTTTGACGACCAACGTCAAACGGCCGACGCCTGTCTTTTGTTGGTCGTTGATCGTTGAAATTGTTGAACGTTCGTTTTCCAAGCCTTGCCCACGGATGCTGTCTTCGCGGCTCTTGCTCGTTGACTTCTGAGATTGCTTCCCGGCTTCTTATTCCTGGCTTCTTGACTCCTTAGAGCGCGTCATGAAATAAGTGTTGCAACATGATCCCGGAATCAGTATCATGGGGATCATGGAAATAGACACAATGATTCGAAAGCGTTTCGAGATTCTTGGCGATCTTCTGGACGAGCGAAGCCGCCGCTTGATCGCCGCGGCGGAGGCTGTAGCCATTGGCCGCGGAGGCGCGTCGGTTGTTGCCCGAGCCACGGGCGTGTCGCGACGGGCTATCGCCGTGGGACTGAAGGAGTTGGCTCAGGCGCGGCCGGGCGCCGTGCGTGCGCGTGGTCGCGTACGTAAGCCCGGCGGGGGGCGGAAGAAAGCGGTGTCCGTCGACCCCACGCTGATAAGCGATCTGGAGCGGCTGGTGGATCCCGTGACTCGAGGCAGCCCGGAGTCGCCGCTGCGGTGGACGTGCAAGGGCGTGCGTGCTTTGTCGGATGTGCTGCGGGGCCAGGGGCATCGTACCAGTCGTCGGATGGTGGCCGAACTTCTGCACGGCCTGGGCTACAGCCTGCAGGCCAATCGCAAGCGGATCGAAGGGGCTGGCCATCCGGATCGAAACGCCCAGTTCGAGCATATCGCCCGCGCGGTGCAGGCGCAGATTGCGGCCGGCGATCCGGCGATCTCGGTGGATACCAAGAAAAAGGAGTTGGTCGGGAACTTCAAGAATGGTGGGCGAGAATGGCGTCCAAAGGCCAATCCGGAGGATGTCAACGTCCATGATTTCGAGGTGCCCGAGCAGGGCAGCGTCAGACCCTACGGCGTGTTTGACCTCGCGCAGAACGCCGGCTGGGTGAGCGTTGGCGTGGATCACGACACCGCGACCTTCGCCGTGGAGACGATCCGCCGCTGGTGGAAAAGCATGGGGCAAGCTGCCTATCCGCAGGCACGCAGTATTTTGATCACCGCTGACGGCGGTGGCAGCAATGGCTCGCGATTGCGGTTGTGGAAAATCGAACTGCAGCGCCTGGCCGACGAGTTGGGCTTTCCCATCTCGGTCTGCCATTTTCCGCCGGGCACCAGCAAGTGGAACAAGATTGAGCATCGGCTGTTCTCGCACATCACGATGAACTGGCGTGGCCGACCATTGGTCAGCCACGAGGTGGTCGTCAACCTGATCGCTTCGACCTCGACTCGCACCGGCCTCCTCGTCCGGTGCGAACTCGACAAGACCCCGTATCCAACCGGCCAGAAGGTTACCAAAAAACAACTGGCCGGCGTCAACATCAAGAAGAATGATTTCCACGGCGACTGGAACTACTCCATCTGCCCGTCGGCACATGGCAATTGACACAGTTATTCCGTGACAAATGTCACACTTATTTCATGACGAGCGCTAAGCGGACAAAGTACACGGTACCTGCTGTTACGGCCGGCGCTGCGCAGATCGAGCTTTTGACGTTGTAGGTCCAGTGTACCTTTCCACTTTGAGCATCAACAGCGGACATGACGTGTTGCGTACTCTTCAGTGCGTTTCCGCAAAACACGATACCGTTGGCGACCGCAGGGCTGGCTATGATAGGCCCAGTCACCCTACACGCCCATTCCTCAGACGGTTTGTGTGCCGGGCCAGCTTCATACCGACCAGAACGGGTCAGATCGCCACGAAAGGCAGAATCACAAGGATAGTTTGGGGCCGGTTTGTTGCAGCCAACTATGACTGCAATTGAAACCAATGGCATTATGCATATCAAATGCTGCTTCATAGGATAGCTCCGTGCTACTGATGGTCCAGTATCTTCCAATGATCGCGCCATCTGGTTTGAGTTCCTTCAGGTCAAGAACAGACGTGTCGAAGCGAATGGCCGGAACGAGGTGTGGCTAACGTCGTT
>DATKWR010000517.1:0-14437 GCA_035529475.1 Sedimentisphaerales bacterium
ATAAGGCTTGGCTAAGTACTTGTTATGATACTCGATGAATTCCATTATCTTGTCCTCCAGATCTCCGACAGAACAAAAGTCCCCGCGGCGAATGACCTTGGTAGCCAAAGTGGAAAACCAAATTTCAATTTGGTTCAGCCAGGATGCATGAGTCGGTGTGAAATGGAACACCACACGCTTTGACGGGTCAGTCAAAAAGTCCTTACGCTGACGGCCTGTCTTGATCTGGCCCGGATCGCATTTGCAAAAGTCAGCCACAACCTGGCAGGTCAATTCATGATAGTGGGTGTTAAGGTTATCCAGAACGATATGGATTGCCCGAGCGTCACAGTAGTATTTACAGACCCATTCCATAAATTCTGCAAAAACTTCCGCCGGGCGGTTTGGTGTCAACATACCCATAACACCACCTGTAGCAACCTCGAAGCCAGCGGTCAGACAGCAGGTGCCATGCCGTTTGTATTCATGTTCGATAAGCTCCATTCTGCCGGGCATTGTTGGCTTGTGGGGATATTTGCGTTTCAGGGCCTGGATGGAAGTCTTCTCGTCCACCGAAAGTAAGATTTCGTGTCTTTCATACATTTTGAGTGCATTTAGGTACAATTCGACTATATCGTGCATCTTGGGATAGAAATCCGGATCGGGGCTGTTTAGCCAATAATGCCATAGATGAGGCTTTATCGCCGTCTGATCCAGCAACCGCCAAATCGTTGTCGAACAGATCGAGTCAACTATACCTTTTTGGACTACTGCTCGAGACAGATCGGTCATACTCCAATGTGTGATCGGATGACCCTGCTGTTGTGGCGGTTTGGTTGCCAAAGCTACAATACTATGTTGCTGCTGAGGGGGAAAAAGTCGGCGGTCTGCCAGGCCGTGGTCGGTCCTGTAGGCCGTCGATACCTTGCTGTTCATAGCGTTTTCGCCAGCGTATGACTGTATCCACGGAAGTGCTGAGGCGACGCTTGATTTGCCGGTGGGGTAGTCCATCGGCACAGTAGAGGATAATGCGGGCACGGAGTACCGATCGCTGAGCCAAGGTACGCTTTCGGACCATAGCCTCCAGGGTTTCTCGGTCTCCCCGGTGTAGATGTAATGGTGGTGCAGGTGGAAATGGCATGATATGACCTCCATGTTTTCATAACTGAGTTCCTTACTATTACTTACCATTACCATTATCGAACCATCTGCTTGAAAATCTTTATATAGTCGCATTATTTCTGAAATGTGGTACTAGGAGTGTGTCGGGGAACCTGCTGTGGCAGAGACGTTTTTGGGCAGTTATTGCTCGCCGGTTTTCGGGCTTCGTTAATTCTGTGTTAATCGAAAGGAGAAAAATGACGTTACGACGATCATTGGCTTACGCAATTGGGTCGCTGCTTATGCTCGTCGCCCAAGCGCCTGCATTCGGAGTAGAAGGCGTCGTCAAGCGGGTTGATCGGGAGCAGCGGAGACTCGTCATCGTGGCCGGAGGACGGGATCATACGATCCAGGCGCCCGCCAGTGTCAAGGTGCTGGACGCAGCTGGCCGCGAGTTGCCCGAGGGATTTAAGGCGAAGGATCTCCGCGAAGGGGCAGGTGTCACCTTGATCGTTGACCGCCAGGGTGACAAACTGATACTTCAGGCGATTCGCTTCACAGGGCGGCAGGAGTTGCCTTCGGGGCGCAGCCCAGCCGCAAAGCAGACAACCGACCCCGCAACCAAGGCTCCTCAAACGCGTCCCTCGGAGGCCAGTTCCAGCACGGCTGTGCTCGGAGAAGAATGGGAATCACTCCCAGACGGCTCTCTGGGCCAAGTGACCGCGTTTCAGGGCGTGGGAGGCGTCGCTATCCCGGCTTATATCCGCAAACCGGCCAGCCCCGGTCCGTTTCCGGTGGTCGTTCTTCTCCACGGCGGCAACGATTCCCTCGAAGTGACATATGGGATGGGGCGTTCGGCCAGGCCGCCGACCGCGGATTTTGTCGCCGCCGGCTGGGCTGTGTATGCCGTCGACTTTCGGCCCAGGGCCGCTATGCCCGCCAACGTCGGCAAAGGCGCCCGCCTAATCCAGGAGGACACGATCGCCGCCATCGCGAAGGCGCGCGCGTTCCCGTTCGTCGATCCCAAGCGAGTCGCTATTCTCGGCGGCAGCCGCGGCGGAGCGATCATGATGCGCCTGGCCTCGAAAGTGGACGTTGCTTGCGGCGTGCTGTGCTCGCCAGCCGGTATCGATCTGATCGAGGTCGGGAAAGTCATTCAGCGAGGCGAGGAGGAAGTCAACCCCGCCCTCAAGAATATGGTCAAGGCGCTGGAGAAGCGGAGCGGTGCGGCGATCGAGGAGATCGAGAAGGATCCGGCCAAGTACAAGTACTCCTCTGCAATGACGGAGGCGCCCAAGGTTCGCTTCCCGCTGCTGATGATCAACGGGCGCAACGACAGTGCCTCGCCCATCTCGGTGATGGAGGGCTACGTGCGCAAGCTGCGCGAAGCGGACAAAGAAGTCGAAACGTATTTCCCCGATGATGCGCCTCACGGGTTTTACTTCGGATTTCCCAAGGAAATTCCGGAAACGAAAGAGGCGGCTCAACGGGCGGTGACCTTCCTCCGCAAGCATTTCAAAGGCCGGCTCGGCGCGGCCGCGCCGGCAGCCTCCGTTCCGGCTCAGAAATCCGTCAAGAAGATCACCGCCTGGGTCGATCCCGTCTGGGACACGCCGGCAGGCACGACATATCAAATTCTTCACAGCAAGACGATCCACGGCGACTGGAGTTATCTCCTGTACCTTCCACCGGACTATGAGACGTCGCCGACCAGGCGCTACCCGGTCATTTACTGGCTGCACGGCGGGGGCGGCAATCAGCGCGGCGGCGGCGCCTTTATCGAGTTTCTCGACAGCGCCATCCGGCGGGGAAGAGCGCCGGCCGCAATCGTCGTGTTGCTGAACGGGCTGGGCGAAAGCTGCTGGGCGGATTCGAAGGACGGGACGCTGCCCGTCGAAACCGTATTCATCAACGAATTAATTCCCTGCATCGACGCGAACTACCGAACCATCGCCCGCCGCGAAGCCCGGGCCGTCGAGGGAATGTCGATGGGCGGATTCGGGACGTTGCGGCTTGGATTCCGGCGTAATGACGTGTTCGGCGTTGTATCGGCGATCGCCCCTGCGCTGCTGAGCGAAACGGATCAGCCGATGAAGATCCCGCCGGTTGCCTTTGAGCGGGCGATGGGCGGCGACCTGGCCTACTTCCGCGAGCACACCGCCTGGACCGCAGCCGAGCGTTTCGCGCGCGAAGTGCGCAACCGCAGCCGGATTCGCATCGTCGTGGGAGACCAAGATTCCTGGGTCTACGCACGGTGTCAGGCCTATCATGAGCTTCTCAACGGGCGAAAGATCGCCCATGAGTTCGTGGTCGTGCCCGGCGTCAAACACAATTATGCGGGGCTTTATCGGGCATTGGGGGACGAGGCCTTCGTTTTCTATCAGAACGTTTTCGGAAGCCTGACCGCCACGCCGGTCTGGGGCGCCGGCTTCGACAACGCGCCCGACATTCGCGGTAGCGGCGGCAAGCCTGCGGAAGACAAAACTCAGCAGAGGCGCGATTACGTCAAGGAGCATCCGCCGCGCGAATCCGTAGGACTAATTCCATTGACCGACCTCGGTAAGGGACTCTACCAAGGCGAGCCGGGCGGGCTGTATCCCGGAGGCGAGAACTATCCCCCATCGGTGCACCAGAAAGCCGGCATCAAGATCGCCCGCAAGATCGTTCCGCGGGACCAGGAAGGGCGTTCATCCCCCGATGGCAAGATCGTGCTCCTCTCCCTCGGCTTTTCCAACCCGACCATGGAGTTTCAAACATTCCAGAAACGCGCCGCCGCCGATCCCGATCTGAACCCCAGCCTCGTGATTGTCGACGGGTGTCAAGGCGGGCAGGCGACGTTCATCATCGAGAACCGGCATTCGAACTACTGGAGGGTGGTGGACGAGCGCCTTGCCGCAAAGCGTGTGACGCCGGAGCAAGTGCAGGCGATCTGGACTAAGGGCGCATATTCCGGACCTTCTGACCCGTTCCCAATTGAATCGAAGAAACTTCAGGCCTATTTGATGGGAAGCTTGTGGACTGCCAATGCGCGTTTTCCCAACTTGAAGATCGCGTATGTCTCGAGCCGAACTTACGCCGGATTTGCCGAGTCGGGAATCAGCCCAGAGCCATTCGCTTATGAAACGGGCTTCTCGGTCAAGTGGCTGATCGCCGATCAGATCGCCGGCAAGCCGGAGTTGAACTACGATCCCGCTAACGGGCCGGTCTGTTGCCCGTGGCTGGCGTGGGGACCGTATCTTTGGACCGACGGAGTCAAGGGCCGCGCAGACGGGCTGCTGTTCACGCGCGTCGACCTGGCGGAAGACGGCGTGCACCCATCGCTGTCGGGGCGTGAGAAGGTGTCGACGCTCCTGATGGATTTCCTTAAGATCGATCCGACCGCGCGGCCGTGGTTCCTTAAGAAAGAATGAAACCAGATCATTTTCCCATCGGTTCGCGTCCTAAGTTTAACGCATGTCATCTTTAGTTGTTGTCCAATCTGCCGCCGCACAGGACTATGGCGGCGGCTGCCGACGGGTCCTTCAAAATGACCAACAGTCGCAACGGATACACCAAGCGGTATCCGCCGCGGAAATAGTGCTCGGTAGACACGGAGGTAATCAAGGTGAGATATTACAGACACTCTTTTCTATGGTTCATTCTGTCGGCCATGGCATGCAGTGCCAATGTGTCTTCGGACCAGCAATGAGTGGCGGAGGAACTCGCCGTCGCCTCATCGCCGGTCTCCAGGCTGGCTTAGGTGATCTTCCGAGTTGGCGATCTTCAGAAGGCGAGGCGTTTTCTTAGCGACGTCCTGGGTTTCGAGGAAGCGTTTCGAGTAAAAGATACACGAGGCCGCCTCCTCGGCCTGAACTTCAAAGTCAACGATGACCAATTCCTGGAGTTCTCGCCGAACGGCCGCGATGAGGGTGGATTCTATTTACAGCTGGTCTCGCTGCTCACTCCCGACATCCAGAAGGCACATCAGACGCTCCGCGAGCGGCAATGTGACCACGGCGGGGAAATCCGCTGGATCAACCTGATGATGCCCGGTGATCAAGGCGACTACCTTGAGTTGATGGTGCATGCCGCGCACCCGCCTGTGCGCCGACAGCACGTATGTTTTGTGATCCCGGACATACATCTGACTCACAAGCATCTTTTCGAGCGGGGCCTGCCGCCACGGTTCAAGCCATTTCTTGTGCAAACGGGCCAATGGCTGATGAACATCCGCGATCCCAACGGTATCCGCGTGGAATTCATGGAGGTAAAGTAGATCCAAGAGCCGGCTGGCGTTTGCCAGTAGTAGCTCTGCCGTACTTTAGACTATTGATTTTAGGAGAACCTATGTCTGTTCAGAATCCCAACCAAGTCGTAACCGTGTGGGGAATGCTGGCCTTGCTGTTAGGCCTGGCTGCGCATCCGGTTTTCGGACAATCCGATGTCGGGACGCTCAGCGTCTCGATTCGTGACAAGGCCAGCGGAGAGGTCGTGCCGGCAATGATCTGTATCACCTCGCTGGCGGATAACACGTGGCGGACGCCGCCCGACGGGCGGGTCCCGGCGGGCTATGTCACCAATGGGAACATTATCGAGGGGCGGTTGAAGGGGCCCGAGTATGTCGCTGGCACGGAAACGCCTTGGTATCCCGGCGATCCCGGCCCAGCGGTGATCATGACGGGCGACTTCCCGGAGGACCCTTTGGACGCAACGCGGCCGTATACCAAGAAGAAGCGCAAGCGCAACCTGTGGTACTACGGCAAACCAGCCGTTCCCTTCTGGAAGGATCCGGCGGCGTACTTCGTCTCCAAACCGTTTACCATCACGCTGCCGTCTGGGAAGTGGCGGCTGTCGGTGATGCGAGGGATCGAATACCTTCCGGTATTCGAAGAGTTCACGGTCACTGCCGGCCAGAAGCTGGAACGTAACGTCCAACTGGCGCGCTGGGTGGACATGCCGCGGCAGGGCTGGTATTCCGGCGATGCGCACATCCACTCCCCGCGCGTCGCGCCGTCGCAGGACGCGTACATCATGACTTGGGCGCAGGCGATGGACAGCCACATGACATGCGTCCTCAGTTACGCCGACCGCAGAGCGGAATTCGGCGCGATTCAGGCAAGTTACGGCCGGCAGTCGCGTTATCAGCAGGGAGACTATTGGCTGGAATCGGGCCACGAAGATCCGCGCGAACCGATCAACGAGCAGGGCCACGTCACCCAGCTCAATATTCAGAAGATCGTTCGCGACGTGAGCAAGTACCAGCTTTATGACTACGTGTTCGACGGGGTGCACGCGCAGGGCGGGCTGGTCGGTTACACGCACCTGGCCTGGTCGGGGCCGTTTTTTCACCGCACAAACCCGGATCTCAACCCGGGCTGGGATGTGCACATCAATACGATCCGGGGCAAGATCGATTTCATCGACATCCTGGAAGCTGCGCAACTGGGCGTGGAGCACTACTACGATTTCCTGAACCTGGGCGTCAAGCTGACCGCAATGGCCAGTTCGGATAATCCGGCCGCTGTGGTCGGAGAAGAGCGGACCTATGCGTATACAGGTCCCGGAAAGTTTACGGTCGACACGTGGTATAAGGCGATGAAGCAGGGGCACACTTTCGTGACCAACGGTCCGATGTTGCTACTGACGGTAGAGGAGGCGATGCCCGGCGACGAGGTTAAGGTCGCCAAGAACGCGAAGGTTCACGTACGTGCCGAGGCCTGGGCGCCGGAATTGATTGGGACGCCGAACGTGCTGGAGATCATCTCGCACGGGCGGGTAATCCGCTCGGTGGAGGCGGGCGGTCCAAAGCAGGAGAGACTGGTGGTGGAGTTCGATCTGCCGGCTGCCGAAAGCCAGTGGATCGCAGCGCGCACGACCTGTCTCAACGGTGCGGTGGCCCACACCTCGCCCGTCTATGTAATCGTGGACGGCAAGAGTTTTGTCGACCGGTCGCAGGTGCGGCAGTTGGTTGCGAAGCAGCTGAAGGCGCTGGACTTTATTGAGAAACAACGGTTGGACAATCCCAGATATACAAAGAACTGGGCGCCCGGCGTGGTGGACCAGCTCAGATTGCGCATTGAGGATGCTCGCGCGAAGTACTTGACCTTGGGGCAAAGTCAGCTTGGTGCGGCCCAGGGGGAACCTATCGACATTCAACGGGCGAAGCAATTGTTTGCACGCGTGCAGAAAGGGGAGAAACTATCGCCCGCAGAGCAGGACTATCTCGATCGTGTGCGCAAAGAAGTGCGACGACGCCAGCAACAGAACGAGGGCACCAAGGCGGTCGGCCCGACGGGCAAGAAAGAAGGCGGCAATCCAGAGCCAGTGCCTCCTGCCACCCCTTCCACCGGCCTTATCCCGCTGACGGATCTCGGCACGGACAAGTACAAGGGCGAGGACGGCGGCCTGTATGGAGGCGGCAGTAACGAGCCGCCCGCGGAATTTCTCGCCACCATCGTGAAGCAGTTGAAATTGATCCGACCCCTGGACGCCGGCGGCAATCCGGCCCCCGATGGCAAGATCGTCTTGCTCTCGGTGGGCATGTCGAACACCACGATGGAGTTTCAGGTTTTCAAACGCAAGGCCGACGAGGATCAGCAGAAGTCGCCGCAGGTGTTGATCGTCGACGGGGCCCAGGGAGCCCGCGTAGCTTCCGTCTGGGCGCGCGGTGTCGAAGGGATTCCCCCCCACATCAAGTTCAGCAAGGAAGCCGCGCAGAAAATCGATCCATGGCCGGTCGTCGACCAGCGGCTGAAAGATGCCGGGGTCAGCCACAATCAGGTACAGGTGGCCTGGATCAAGCACGCCCAGGCGCGTCCCGCCCAGGAAGGCGAGTTTCCCAAGCATGCCGAGCTGTTGGCAGAGAACACGATTCTGACTCTGCAAAGACTCCGTGAGCTGTTTCCCAATTTGCGTGTGGCTTACCTTTCCAGCCGGATCTATGCCGGCTATGCCACCACGGCCCTCAACCCAGAGCCGTATGCCTACGAGGGCGGCTTCGCTATGCGATGGGTAATCCTGAAGCAGATCCAGGGCGACCCGCGATTGAACTTCGATTCCAAAAAGGGAACCGTGACGGCGCCAGCAGTGCTGTGGGGACCGTACTTGTGGACCGACGGCATCAAGCCGCGGCAGGGTGACAAACTGGTCTGGCAGGAAGACGACGTGGTTCCCAGCGATCGTACCCACCCCAGCGAGTCGGGGCGCGAGAAAGTCGCCAACCTGCTGCTCGATTTCATGCAAAATAATCCGCTGGCCCGCTGCTGGTATCTGGCCAAGCAAAAGTAGGAGAACTGTGCTATGTTTCAATGCCTTCAGTCCTTGAAGTCTGTCTTGCTGGTTGCCGGTATGCTGGCGGCAGCCGGTTCCGCGATGCGAGCCTCGGATGAGCCGTGGGAGAACCTGCCCAACGGCGTGTTGGGCCAGGTCGCGGATTTCGAAGGCGCTGGGGGCGTACGCGTCGCCGGCTACGTCCGCCGGCCCGTCGGCCCCGGCCCTTTCCCCCTCGTTATCGTCCTGCACGGCGGCGGCCCCACCGCGAGGACAGTCCGTCACGACGACCAGCAGGTTCGCTTGAAGATGAGGGCCGACGAGGCCCTGCGGGCAAGCCAAGTCCTGGGCCGGGCGTCCAACCCGCCCATCCCGGATTTCCTCGCTCAAGGATGGGCCGTGTACACAGTCGACTATCGTCCCAATCCGCGTTACACGCTCGATCCGCTGGAGCTGGAAGATACCGTTGTCGCCGTCAACAAGGCGCGATCCTTTGCCTTCGTGGATCCCAAGCGTATGGCAATGTTCGGCGGCAGCCACGGCGGTCATGTCACCGGCCGGATGACGTCGCGCGTAAATCTTGCCTGCGCCGTGCTCTGCGCCCCCGCCGGACTGGACCTGATTGCCCTCTCGCACCAGGCCGAGCAGGGCGCTCTCATCGGCGGGAATCAACGGCTCATCCGCGAGCTGGAGCAACGCAGCGGCGTCAAGATAGCCGAGATTGAAAAGAATCCCGAGGCCTATCAGTACTCATCCCCGTTCACCGAAGTCGCCAACGTGCGGTGCCCCATCCTCTTGATCAGCGGTCGCAACGACGTCAACGCACCGCTGGCCGTAATGGATGCCTACGTGGACAAACTGCGGGCAGCCGGAAAAAAAGCCGAAACGTATCACCCCGATAACGGTCCCCATGGATTCTACGTGGGTCTGCCGCGTCCAATCCCGGAGACCGCAGAATCCACGCGTCGGGCGGTTGCCTTCATCAAGATGCATTTCGAGCGGCGAGCGACAGCCTCCCATGGGACACCTTGAGCATACAACGGAAGCCGGTGCCTGGACCAGAGGCAGACGACTGGGATATCGCATCTGCCCGCGTGAAGGCTGTGGGCGGAGATATCAGGCAAGCCACTGGAGACAGCGGTAAATGACTCGGGTCAAACGTGGCGGTATCTTGGCCCCTTACAAGAAGAAGATTGATGCGATGGTGACTCAATTCCCTGAACTTTTGGCGGTTCGCATTTGGGAGGAGATTAGTAAAGGGCCTGATGGATTCCACGGCAGCGTGATTACGGTACGGCGTTCTGATCACGGATTTCTGGGCGGCATACAATGTTGTCTGCTGCGCTGATCGTCAGATGTGCCTGGTGCATCTGCTCGGCGAGGCGAGTTGAAGAAGGTTGTGATGTATAAAGATTCAAGCGGAGATTGTGCGGCGTTTTCAAAAAAGCTCAAACGGCTGGTGCAGGATGCTGTCAGACTGTGGAAATATCGGGAAGAATTTGACGAGGTGATATATGCTTTACGACAAAAACGGATTGAGCTTCGCCTTAGAGAATTGATCGCGACACAATGGGATAACAGCGAAGCTAAGCGTTTGCGCAAACGTCTTGATAAATTGCAGGTTATGATTAAGTTCAAGTGACATTAGCTGGGAAGTTTATAGCAGCAATGAAACGAGAATGACCCCGATAATTCTAGCCGGATGTTTCCATTGAATACCATTACCGTAGGTTATATGGACTATGTCTGTTATATTACATATTCATAACTTCCGCCATTCCGGGGGAGACGGTACTGGAGAAAGTTTATGAAGAAAGGATGTTCGATGATCATTTTAAGGCTTCTTGTAACAATGGCTGTGGTTTCGAGCGTGTCTGCACAGTCTGGGACAAAGGTCCGAAGCAAGATTTCCGTCTATGACCTTACTGCAAAATCAGTGCAGGTTGTCCACACAGCGGACAAGTTGTTCTCGGCGCCCAATTGGGCTCCGAACGGCAAGTACCTGTTGCTGAACGCCGAGGGGGCGCTTTGGCGGGTACCACTTGCGGGCGACATCCAGCCGGAACGGGTCGATCTCGGTTCCGTGAAGGGTTGCAATAACGACCACGGGTTCTCGCCCGACGGTAAACTGCTTGCGATCTCGGCTTGGGCGGAGTCGAAGCCGTCCTCTCATGTCTGGGTCGCCAACGCCGACGGCACCAATCCAAGGCAAATCACGCCTAACGGCCCCAGCTACTACCACACATGGTCACCGGATGGCCGTTGGCTTGTGTATACGGGCAAGCGCAGCGATGAGACCGGCAAGGTGAACTGGGATATCTTTCGAATCTCCGCAGACGGCGGGGCCGAGCAACGGTTGACCACCCACGCGGCATACGACGACGGCGCTGATTTCTCACCCGACGGCGAGTGGATCTACTTCAACTCACAGCGAAGTGGCACCGAGGACATCTGGCGCATGCCCGCCACCGGGGCCGGCCCCGGCGATATGAGGGCCGAACAGGTTACCAACGATGAATTCGAGAATTGGTTCCCTCACCCATCGCCCGACGGCAAGCGGCTCCTTTTCATCTCATACGCGAAAGGCACGGTCGGCCACCCGGCAAACCTGAACGTCGAGCTGCGCATGATGGCCATGCCCGGACCCATTTTGGGAAACAGCCACGTCGAGACAGTTCAGAAGCTTTTCGGCGGCACGGGCACTATCAACTCCCCGTCATGGTCCCCCGATTCCAAGAAATTCTCTTTCGTGAGCTACGAGCTTCTCAACCCCGGGCTGACCGGGCAGCTTGCTCCGTCGCCCAAGGGACCGATGAATTACTCCCGTAGGCCCGATATGGAGAATGTCACCTACGGTCCTCACGAAAGGAACGTGTTGGACTTCTGGAAAGGGCGTTCCGCCGATCGTCCTACACCGTTGTTGGTCTATTTTCACCCCGGCGGCTTTACTCATGGCGACAAAAGCTGGATCGAATGGCTCGACAGACCATTACGCGAAATGTGTCTGGCACGCGGAATATCGGTGGCGACTGCCAATTACCGTCTCGTTGCCCAAGCGCCGTTGCCGGCTGCCATGGAGGACGGCGTACGCGTCATACAGTACCTGCGTTCGCGCGCGGATGAGCTGGGCCTGGATTCGAGAGCCGTGTTTGCTGTTGGCGGGTCCGCTGGTGCCGGTATGTCCATGTGGATCGGATTTCACGACGACATGGCAGACTCGAGGAGCGCCGACCCCGTGAAACGCGAATCCAGCCGCTTGCTCGCCGTGGGCAGCATCGACGGGCAGAGTTCCTACGATCCCCGCGTCGCAGCCAAACTGATCGATGAGCGGCTTATGCAGTACCCCACACTTCCGAGGTTGTTCGGGCTGAACCAGGACGACGCAAACACCGAAAGAGCTTTCCACCTTTATGAGGTCGGCTCGGCCATCACCTACCTTTCGCAGGACGATCCATCCGTTTTCCTCTACTACACAAGAGACATGAGGCCGCTGCCTGCCGCAAACTTGGGCGAGATGATCCATAATCCCCGTTTCGGAGTCTTACTAAAGGAACGAATGGATCCGCTGGGCATCGACTGCATTTTTCGCACGCCTAAGGACTATCCGGACGGTCTCGGCCCCCGACCTTTTACTAGTGAGATGGTGGATTTCTTCTTCAAGTACATAGAGCGTCTGTGATACCTGTGCGAATACTCAACAAGGACGGATTTGTGACCTTGTTTCCGGTGGCGTATAGGAGTCTGTCGGAGAACTTCGTTTCAAGGTAAGTAATCATTCAATTCTACAATAACTGTGTTATAATGCGTTGATGAAGAATCAGAAACGTTTCAAGCCATATCATCCGAATCAATTGTTACTCTTACCGCCGGACATGAAGGATTGGCTGCCGTACAAACGGTATTCAGTAACGATGGCAGGGTCTGGACGAAACTCGCCTGTCTGTTGAATCTTCGGTTTATCAATTGCCTTACCGGGGCCTTTATAACCACAGTCACCACTATCAGCGTAAAGAGGGATCGTTTTGTCAATTTGATCCTGCTGGAATGGCTGTCGATTGATCCCTTTATGGCCCTACTGGCCGCCCTGACGAAGGGGTTCGTCCGATTGTTTGGGTTTAGGTGGCTTGACAATATCCGAGGACGGCGGCTTGGAAGAATTGGAGGAATTCTTGGAAAGTTTGGCGATTTGCTCAGCAAGCTCAGCGTTTTTCTTCACAAGGGCTTCGTTGGCTTTGAGAAGTTCGACAACTTGCTCTTCAAGTTCTGCAATACGTTGCTTATAGAATTGTTCTCGTTTAGATGTCAATTCTTGCCCTAAAATTACTCAATATGGCTATTATAGGACGAACGTAGCCCTCCGCTTGAAAAAAACAGATATTATTTGCTTGATTACAACTGCAATGTGTTATGATGTAGTCTGATATCAAAGATTGGGCATTTAATGTTGGGTGTGTTGCCTGATACCGTCAAAATACCCGTGAACGGTTACGGAATTTCTTTGAGAGGACTTGCATCATGAGAATACTCTTTAGTTTCTGGCTGCTCTTAGGAGCGGCCTTTGCCGAGGACCTGCCCTTGCTCGGGCTGGCGCACGTCGGCTTCCGGGTTGGCGATCTGGAAAAGGCGCGGGCGTTCTATCACGGCGTACTCGGATACGACGAGGCGTTTGATTTCAAGGCGCCCGACGGCCACGTGTCTATCGCGTATTTCAAGGTGAACGACAACCAGTTCATCGAGGTTTTCCCTGGCATCCCGCCGGGGACAAAGGTCATGATGTCGCACATCGCCATGTACACCGGCGACATCGAGAAAATGCACAAGATGATTGAGGATCGTGGCTTGGCTCCCGGCAAGATCAACGATGCCAAGGACGGCAACCGCAGCTTTGCCATCCGCAACCTGCCGGGGCAGAGCCTGGAGTTTCTTGAATTCGTTCAATACATGCCGAATAGCTGGCACCGCCAGTCGGCTGGCAAGTTCCTGAGCGACCGACGTGTTTCCACGAAGTTGCTGCACGCGGGCATCGTGATTACCGACTTCGAAGCGGCCCGGCACTTCTACGTGGACGAGTTGGGGTTCACCGTCGGTTTGCAGCCCAAGCCGGGCGGGCAAAGCAAGCCCGTCCAGGTGCCCTTCGGGCACCATATCGCCATCCGCATGCCCGGGCCGAGCGGTGATTACATGGAGATCGGCAATGCTAGACAACCTCCCACAGGGAGGTGGGTGGGCGTTTATGCGCACGTTTCGCTGGCAGTGCCCGACATCGACGCGGCGTACCGGTTGGTGCAGGAGCGCGAGTTACCCGAAGACCAGAAGTCGCCGCATGATCGCTGGCTCGATTTGTACGATCCGGAGGGATCGCGTGTCGAGTTGGCGGCGCCAAAGGCGTCAGGAAAATGAAGATGCGCAAATCCAATCGTTGTGAATTTCTCGAACAAGCGGCCGTTTCTTTGGAGGACTTTCTAATGCCGCTATTTCGGATCTTGATCGTTTCAGCGTTCGCATCCGGCGCGGTCGCTGCTGCCGCGGCTCCGGTAAGCGTCGTGGTGAAACCGGACCTCGTCCGGCAGCATTTTGCCGGACCCGGTTTTCAATGCGAGATGTTCCTCGACTCCGCCACCAAAGAGTATTTCGACCAGGTGCTGGCGAAGCGCTGGCGCGAGTTGAATCCCGGCTGTGCCCGCGTCGACTCCAGTTGTTATGATAGTCTGGTCGCACCGTAAGCCTGTGGATTTGTCAACGGGATAAGAGTAGCGTCTCTTGAATTGAAAGTTGCGTTTGCAGTGTGTCACAAAAAAGCGGATGCCTGCTGTATTGTAAAAAGACGGGCGAAATCCACATAGCCGCGATCCATCAGATAGAAGGATCCTGGCTGAACAACTAAAATGTCGAGAACATTGACATCGTGCAGTTTTCCGTCGGAAATATGGATGAACTCGGGAATACTGCCTCGTAAGTTGAGTAATGTGTGAAGTTTGATGGCACCTTTGGTTTTGCGAAACCGTGCCCAAGGAAATAGTGACAGGCACAAATCGATAGTTGTTGAGTCGAGAGCGTACACTTCGGCTTGAAGATTGATGCCGAAGTCGTCCTTGGCATAAAGATCTTT
>DATKWR010000518.1:0-2449 GCA_035529475.1 Sedimentisphaerales bacterium
GAAACCGATCGTGATGCTCGTCACGTTGGCCAGGTTCACGCCCTGACCCGCGAACGTCTGCAAGGGGATGGCCCACTCCGTCCAGGCGGTTGTCCGGGCCGCGTTCGGGTCATTATGATAGACCGCCGCCGTGCCGTTGAGCGCTACGTACATCCGCTCGGCGGCATTGGCTGCATCGCCTCGGAACCACAGCGAGAGGTTTGCAACACCTTCGCGGGTCCAGTCACGCGCGGCGCCGGTTAGCGTCAGCGTTGCCTCAGAGAACTTGAAGTTGTTGTCATAAGCCAAAGGCATTGCCTGACCGCCGCTGTGAACATTGCCGCGTTCGGTCAGAGGAACATCCAGATTGCCGACAAAAGCCCCGTTGGTCGTCGTGCCAAATCCGTCCATCCAACTCAGATAGATTCTGTTACTTCCCGGTTCACCTTCGTTAATGTCGTTGTAGGACTCGATATCATCCACGACCAGGAAATCGCCTACCGCAAAGCTCCAGATTCGGCCTTTGGTAACGGTGCCATCGTTGTTATTCTCGTCGATGCGCCAGAAGTAAGGCCCGCCGCCCCATTCAACGCCTTCGGCGGGCGTATAGCTGGTCGCGCTCTGACGGCCTCGATAGATGCCCGTCGTGTCGGATGCATCGGCGTCCTTGACAGCCTCGCGGTCCATTCCGAAATACACATCGTGCTGCGAGGCCCTGTCTCCAGACGACCAGGTAAGGGGTGTCGCCTTGTCAACGTCCGGGTTGGAGCCGTCAGCCGGATTCGGATTCCATGCGAGTAACGGTTCGCCTCGCATGACCAGGGTGATCTCGTCTTGCGTCAGGGCTCTGTCATAGATGCGCAGGTCATCAATGTCGCCCGCAATGGGGCTGCCGGTGCCTCGACTGCCATTGAAGGTTGCGGCATTGTTGTGGGCACCGAGCAAGCCGTACCGAGTGTTGCCCGTGCCAAAGGTCATGCCTGAGACCACTGAAGCATCAGGCCGACCATCTACATAGATGGTCATCCGTCCGTTGTCAAAGACACAGCAGGCATGGTGCCAGACCCCGTCATCAACGCGTGTGACGCTACCGAGGTCCACCTGTCCGGAACTGGTCAGCACATGCCAGCCTACATGGCCGGGGCCTGTATTGCTGGTGCCGACCGACAAACGCCAGTACTGATCCCGATCAAACGAAGCAATGTACTGATCGTTCCACACGCTCGTCCGAAGCCACGTACAGACGGTCACCTCACGATAGTCTGTGCCGGCATAGATGAGGTTTTGAATCGCCACATAGACAGTGCCGGTGAAATTCAGAGCGGCATCACCCAGCAAGCCCGGCCTGGTCCATCCCGCTCCAAAGAGGACACCATGATTGCCATGGCCGGACCAGTCGAGCGCGGTTTGCCCCATACCTTCATCGAACGTCCACCAGGCGATGAGATTGGGATCTTCGGCGGGGGCTATGGATGGCATGGTTGTGAAGGTCCAGACATGGCCCTTATGGGTAACAGCCCCATCGAACTCATCCACCCGCCAGTAATACGACTTCTCTAATTCGAGAGCGCCGGGTACGTACGTTGTAGTTGTCAGGGCCGGAGCCCCGGTAGCACCGTTCACATCGTCAAAATTATCACCAAAATACAGATAGTGCAGTTTCGCTGCGTAGCCCGGCATCCAGCTAAGCGTCACATTGGCATCCACGTATTTGTCGCCGGCCGCCGGCGTGGGCTGATAGGCCTCTCTTGGTGGAACGATAAAGTTCCACACCTCGCCCTTCCAGGGGCTGGCGGCGTTGGCGTCGTTGACTTCATCAATCCGCCAATAATACGTTGTGCCAGGGACCAGACCGTTCGGATACGCATATCCCGGAAACCCGGCAAGAAAAGGCGGTGCAGTTTGATTCCCCCGGAATGTATCTCCTGTGCCGTTGTTCACATCGTCAAAGCTCTCGCCCAAATACACGTCATGCGAAACGGCAAAATCTCCGGGCTTCCAGAAGAAATTGGCCCACGTGTTCTCATGCACGATGCCGTCTTGGGGATTCGGGCTTCCGGCAAAAGGATAGCCCGCTGTGCCAAGCATGGAAGCCTTAACCTCATCCTGCGTGCGCACGATATCCGAAATGCGAACGTCATCTATGATTCCGTGGAAACGACCCCCACCATCAGCCTTGTAACCGATGTAGAGTTCGTTGGCTGTCTGATCGATCGCCGCGGCCGCGGTTCCCTCGATGTTCAGTTCTCCATCGACGTAAATCTGCGCTTTCTGGGCGACACTGTCGAATGTCGTCACGACATGATGCCATTCGTCCAGGTGTTGTTCGAAATCGTAGGTCCCTATCGACTCAAACCGCGCACCCCAGATGCCGAGCCATAGAGCGCCGTTGGTGTTCACCGCCCATTGATACGCGCCGCCTTTGTACACAATCGCTCCGCCGTTGCTCCAGCCCTTGGGATTGGAAAAG